>NZ_JASCPQ010000086.1:0-23221 GCF_029959305.1 Pseudomonas sp. PS01297 | reverse complement strand
GCCGCAGGCTGCGATGGGTTGCGCAGCGACCCCGCTTTTGAATGAAAGCGAAGGTCCTGCGGCCCTTATCGCAGCCTGCGGCAGCGGCTACAAGGTATTGGTTACAACGCGAACGGTAGCGGCACGGTCACGGTTTGGCGTAAGGCCAAACGGCGTTCGAACTCACGCGGGTCGTGGATCAACACGTCTTGCCCCGCAAACGAGTGGGCCGCAATCAAACGTGACAACCAAAAGCGCACACAGGCCACACGCAACATCGTCGGCCACAACTCGGCTTCGCTGGCCGTAAACGGACGCAGCGCGGCATACGCACCCAGCAGTGCACGGGCACGCGGGGCGTCGAGCTGGCCGTCTTCGTCAGCACACCAGTCGTTCAGGGCAATCGCCACGTCGTAGAGCATTGGCCCCGAGCAGGCGTTGTAAAAGTCGATCAGCCCGGTCAGGTGCGTGCCTTCAAACATCGCGTTATCGCGAAACAGGTCGCCATGCAGGTTGGCCCTTGGCAAGGCCAGAATCTGCGCCTTGCGCTCGGTAATCTCAGCCAGCGCCTTTTGCAGCAAATCGGCCGCATCTGGCGACAAATCAGCCATCAATGCGGGCCCTTCCGCCAACATCCAGTCCAGGCCGCGATCGGTTTTGCGTTCCAGCACGTTGTCACGCGTGGCCACATGCAAATGGCCCAACAGCTCGCCCACTTGGGCGCAATGTTGCGCGTTAGCCTCGCGAATGTGCTTGCCGGCCAGGCGCGGTTGCAGCAGCGCCGGCTTGCCTTTGAGCTCGCGCAAGGCCTGGCCCTCGACGGTGCGCAGGGCAAAAGGCACCGGCAGGTCAGCGTCGTGGAGCACGTCCAGAAGCTCGATAAAGAACGGCATCTCTTTGATCGGGCCACGCTCAACCAGGGTCAGAACAAATTCGCCCTGCTCCAGGCTGATGAAATAGTTGGTGTTTTCGCTACCCGCGGCAATCCCCTGGAAATCGAGCAAACGGCCGAGATCATAAGGCGCAAGAAAAGTCTCCAGCTCCGGGCGAGTCAGTGGGGTGAATACAGACATGGTTTAAATTGCCAGTGCGGGCGCCGCGTGGGCGGCGCCAATTAAAGTTAAGACGCTATTTCCATTCGAAGATTTTCCACGAAGGAATCAGCATATCCGGCTGGTCGGAACGGATGAAGTTGGCATCAGTACCATCAGCGCGTACCAAAAAGTACGGCGGTGCTCCTTTTGGGGTCACCTTGATGGCATAAAGGAACCCGTTTTGACGGTATTCCTGAATGGTTTTATCGCCTTCCGTGCGAATGGTTACTTCTGGGTCACCGGTAGGTGCACTATCAGCCGCAAAGGTTACCAGCGGTGAGAATGCAAACAAGCCGGTCAACAACAGGCGATTAAGTGTGCGCATGATAACCTTGTCCCTTTGTCGTCATTGGTCCGGACATTCTAGCGCCGGACTCGCCGAAAAGGTTGATCCTGCTCATGAGCCAAGCACCCCTCGTCCTGGTGGACGGTTCTTCATATTTGTACCGCGCCTTCCACGCGCTTCCGCCGCTGACTACGTCCAAAGGCTTGCCGACCGGCGCCGTAAAGGGCGTGCTAAACATGTTGAAGAGTCTGCGCAAGCAGTACCCGGACAGCCCGTTTGCCGTGGTTTTCGATGCCAAGGGCGGGACATTTCGCGATGACATGTACGCCGAATACAAGGCCAATCGCCCGAGCATGCCCGATGACATGCGGGTCCAGATCGAGCCCTTGCACGCCAGCGTGATTGCCCTGGGCTTCCCGTTACTGTGCGTCGAAGGCGTTGAAGCGGACGACGTGATCGGCACCCTGGCCCGCAGCAGTGCCGCCGCGGACCGACCAGTGGTCATCTCCACCGGCGATAAAGACATGGCGCAGCTGGTGGATGGCCACATCACCCTGGTCAACACCATGACCGGCAGCACGCTGGACGTTGAGGGCGTCAAAGAGAAGTTCGGCGTCTCGCCCGAGCAGATCATCGACTACTTGGCGTTGATGGGCGATTCGTCCGACAACATCCCGGGCGTTCCGGGCATCGGCCCGAAAACCGCCTCGGGCTTGCTGGTGGGCGTCAACGGTGGCTTGGTTGAGCTGTACGAGCACCTGGACATCGTACCGACCCTGCCGATTCGCGGCGCAAAAAACCTGCCCGCAAAGCTCGAAGAACACCGTGAAATGGCATTTTTGTCGTACCAACTGGCCACGATCAAGATCGACGTGCCGCTGGACATCGGCCTCGACGACCTGCACCTCAAAGCGCCCGATTGCGACAAGTTGATCGAGCTGTACACCGAGCTGGAATTCAAAAGCTGGATCGCCGATGTTGAGCGCGACGCCAAGCGCGCGGGCCAGGTAATCACCCACGAAGCCCCTGCGGCGCCGACCGAAGAGCTGCAGTACGAAACCATCCTCGATCAGGCCCGTTTCGACGTGTGGCTGAAAAAGCTCAACGACGCCCAGCTGATTGCCTTTGACACTGAAACCACCGGGCTGGACGCGCAGCAAGCGCAACTGGTGGGTGTGTCGTTTGCGGTCAAGCCGGGCGAAGCGGCCTACATCCCGTTGACCCACTCCTACATGGGCGTGCCGGATCAACTGGACCGCGATACCGTGCTGCGCGCGCTCAAGCCGCTGCTCGAAGACCCGAACAAGGCCAAGGTCGGCCAACACGCCAAGTTCGACATCAACATCCTGGCCAACTGCGCCATTGGCGGTGATCAAGCCAACGGCATCGCGGTGCAAGGCGTGGCCTTCGACACCATGCTGGAGTCCTACGTGCTCGACTCCACGGCCACCCGCCATGACATGGACAGCCTGGCGCTGAAATACCTGGGCCACACCACGACCAGTTTTCAGGACATTGCCGGCAAAGGCGTCAAACAGCTGACATTTGACCAGATCTCGCTGGAGCTGGCCGGGCCGTATGCCGCAGAAGATGCTGACGTGACCCTGCGCCTGCACCACGTCTTGCACGAAAAACTGCAAGCGATCCCGAGCCTGAACAGCGTGCTGACCGATATTGAAATGCCGCTGGTGCCGGTTCTGGCCCGTATTGAGCGCCAAGGCGCGCTGGTGGACGCCAAGCTGCTGGGCGTGCAGAGCGTTGAGCTGGGCGACAAAATGGTGGCGCTTGAACGTGAGGCGTTCGAGATTGCCGGTGAAGAATTCAACCTCGGTTCACCCAAGCAATTGGGCGTGATCCTGTACGAAAAACTCGGCCTGCCGATCATCAGCAAAACCGCCAAAGGCCAGCCTTCGACGGCCGAAGCGGTGCTGGCAGAGCTTGCCGAGCAAGACTTCCCACTGCCCAAGGTGCTGATGCAGTACCGCTCGATGAGCAAGCTGAAAAGCACGTACACCGACCGTCTACCCGAGCAGATCAACCCACGTACCGGGCGCATTCACACCTCGTATCACCAGGCGGTCACGGCCACCGGGCGCTTGTCGTCCAGCGACCCGAACCTGCAGAACATCCCGATTCGTACGGCCGAAGGCCGCCGGATCCGTCAGGCGTTCGTCGCGCCCAAAGGCTACAAACTGCTGGCGGCGGACTATTCGCAGATCGAACTGCGGATCATGGCCCACCTGGCCAAGGACGAAGGGCTACTGCACGCCTTCCGCAACAACCTGGACGTGCACAGTGCCACGGCGGCCGAGGTGTTTGGCGTCGACCTGAGCGATGTCACCACCGACCAGCGCCGCAGCGCCAAGGCGATCAACTTCGGTTTGATCTACGGTATGAGCGCCTTTGGTCTGGCCAAGCAGATCGGTGTCGACCGCAAACAGTCGCAGGCCTATATCGACCGCTACTTTGCGCGCTATCCGGGCGTGCTGGAGTACATGGAGCGCACGCGCACCCAGGCGGCCGAGCAAGGTTATGTCGAGACTATTTTTGGTCGTCGCCTGTACCTGCCCGAGATCAACGCGAAAAACCCGGCGTTGCGCAAAGGCGCTGAACGCACCGCGATCAACGCCCCGATGCAGGGCACCGCGGCGGACATCATCAAGAAAGCCATGGTGGCTGTGGATAACTGGCTGACGGCCTCCGGCCTCGACGCCCGCGTGATCTTGCAGGTACACGACGAACTGGTGCTCGAAGTACATGAAGACCTGGTGGACCAGGTGCGCGACGAAATCCGCCTGCACATGAGCGAAGCGGCCACGCTGGCGGTTCCGCTGGTGGTCGAAGTGGGGGTTGGCGATAACTGGGACGAGGCGCACTAAAAGCGCCCTAAACCTGTAGCCGCTGCCGCAGGCTGCGATGGGCTGCGCAGCGGCCCCGCTTTTCGAAGGGCCTGCGGCCCTTATCGCAGCCTGCGGCAGCGGCTACAACGTTCGCGCTTTGCCCTGGCATCAAAATTAGTTTTTAAGCCACAGGAACTAAACCTGCTTAACACAACTCAGATTATTTGAATGGCTGGTGAAGCCCTTCAATGCTCCTAATGTTGTGTTAAGTGTTGGCAGATTCTGGACCCCGCCCCTAGCGGTCCAGTACTTGAACCCCGAACTTCCCTCCCCCATACGAAGTCCGGGGTTTTTTTTGCCTGCCATTTTTACTCGGCGCTTTCTTCTTCGCCTTTGTTCGGCAGTTCCAGCCAATTAGCCAGCACGGTGTACGCCTCTTCCAGGCCCATGCGCTTTGGCGAGGAGAACAGCTGGATGGTCACACTGTCGCCCCACTTCTTGCGGATGTCAGACTGAATTTTGAGCAGCGTGTTTTTAGCAGCGCCGTACGTCAGTTTGTCGGCTTTGGTCAGCAAAATATGCATCGGCATGCCGCTGGAGACGGTCCAGTCGAGCATCAACAGGTCGAAATCGGTCATTGGATGACGAACATCCATCATCAAGACCACGCCTTTGAGGCTCTCGCGGCTGCCGAAATACGCCTCAAGGTGACGCTGCCAGTGCATTTTCAACGGGATGGGCACTTTCGCGTAGCCGTAACCCGGCAAGTCGACCAGGCGACGGTCTTCGTCCAGCTTGAAGAAGTTCAGCAGCTGCGTACGGCCCGGGGTTTTCGAAGTACGCGCCAGGCTGGCGTGGGTCAACGTGTTGAGCGCACTGGACTTGCCGGCGTTGGAGCGCCCGGCGAAGGCGACTTCAAAGCCTTCGTCATCGGGGCATTGATCAACCTTGGCAGCGCTGAGCATGAAGGTAGCCTGTTGGCACAGACCGAGAATGGGGTTCTTGAGTTGCATGGGATTTCCGATGTGAGCGGCGTCAGGAATGGACGCGGCGTGCGTGTCGTTTCCGTTTCAGTGGCGCCAGTATATAATGCCGCAGATTTTGTGTGTGCTTTGTCCCGGCGTAGGACGAAGAACAAGAGCCAGGGTGCGCATTAGAACGCATCACGCTCCCAACCCTGAAAAAATCGTTTAAACGAATTGGCTGCTGCCGGTGCTTTGATGCCGCCTGACAGCGTTCAGGCTACACAGGATCCGGAAGCCGTGTACAACCGCGTTTGTATTGCCTGCCATGAAGGTCAGCGATTCATAACACCGAAACCGGGTGTAAAGGCCGAGGGTAAGTTAAGCAGACGTTGGTGCAACACGTGCCCCAGGGTGAAAAGGCGATGCCGCCGCGTGGTGTGTGCACGGACTGCAGTGTCGAGGATTACCAGCCAATCATCCAGTGGATGAATGAGTAAGCCCGGCCATAACTCTTAACCCTTAGCCGTAGTTGGATTAGCTGATGAACAAATTTTTCGTGAGTCTGCTGTTGACCATGGGCGTTAGTGGTATCGCCCAGGCCGCAAGCACCGCCCTTATGGGTGATGCCGCCGCCGGTCAGGCAAAAACCGCTGTCTGTGGCGCGTGTCACGGCCCCGACGGCAATAGCATGGCCCCCAACTTCCCCAAACTGGCCGGGCAAGGCGATCGCTACCTGCTCAAGCAACTGCATGAAATCAAGGACGGCAAACGCCAGGTCCTTGAAATGACCGGCCAGTTGAATAACCTGAACGATCAGGACCTCGCGGACATCGCCGCCTACTACGCCAGCCAAAAAAGTTCTGTCGGCGCTGCTGACCCGGCCCTGGTTGCTCGCGGAGAAGAACTGTTCCGTGGCGGTGACCTGCAAAAAGGCCTGCCCGCCTGCACCGGCTGCCATGCACCGGACGGCCAGGGCAACGCACCTGCCGGCTTCCCCCATGTGGGCGGCCAACACGCCAGTTACATCGAGAAACAGCTCACTGACTTCCGCGAAGGCGATCGTACCAACGACGGTGATTCGATGATCATGCGCGCTATTGCAGCCAAGCTGAGCAACAAGGACATCAAGGCGTTGGCCAGCTACATTCAAGGTCTGCACTGATTTGTGTAGGCAGGATGCAGCCAACCCGCAATGCATTTATTGACGTTAACGGTCGTTTAATCTTTGAATGTAAGCGTGTCAGGGCAGCCCAGGCTGCCCTTTTTCCTGCTATCTGCCGCTACACTACCGAACTCAAGCCAGAACAGACCTGTCTTAAAACAGGCCACGTCAGGCGACCTTATTTGTCCAGGAGTAAAGCATGCGTAATCTGATTCTCAGCGCCGTTCTCGTCAGCGCCTCCCTGTTTGGCATGACTGCTCAAGCGGCCGATGTCCCGCTTGAAGCCGGCAAGACCTACGTTGAGTTGGCGAATCCCGTTCCGGTTGCTGAGCCTGGCAAAATCGAAGTGGTTGAACTGTTCTGGTATGGCTGCCCGCACTGCTATGCATTTGAGCCGACCATCAATCCTTGGGCGGCAAAGCTGCCGGCTGACGTACATTTCGTTCGTATCCCGGCCATGTTTGGCGGCCCATGGGACGCACACGGCCAACTGTTCCTGACCCTGGACGCCATGGGCGTAGAGAACAAAGTGCACGCGGCGATCTTCAATGCCATCCAGAAGGAAGGCAAACGTCTGACCGACAAAAACGACATGGCTGATTTCGTGGCCACTCAAGGCGTCGATAAAGACAAATTCCTGCAAACCTTCGACTCTTTCGCCATCAAAGGCAAAATTGCCCAGGCTAAAGAACTGGCCAAGAAGTACGAGGTTTCTGGCGTCCCTACCCTGATCGTCAACGGTAAGTACCGCTTCGACCTCGGCACCGCAGGCGGCCCGGAACAAGCCCTGAACGTGGCAGACCAACTGATCGCCAAAGAGCGTGCAGCTGAGAAAGCGGCGCCACAAGCGGCCAAAAACTAAGCGGCGCCCTCTCCCGTGCGGCGCTGGAAGAGCGAACGAATCGTTGGCCTGCACGAACCGCAGGTCAACGAAGATCATGTGCCGGGCAGTGGCCTGGCAGATGATCGACGCTTGCGTTTGCTCAGCTTTAACATCCAGGTCGGTAACAGCACCCACAGTTACCGCCATTACCTGACCCGCAGCTGGCAGCACCTGCTGCCACACAAAGGGCGGGCAGGTAACCTGGAAAAAATAGGCGACCTGTTGAGCGACTTCGATCTGGTCGCGCTGCAGGAAGCCGATGGTGGCAGCCATCGCTCCGGCTACATCAATCAGGTCAAGTACCTGGCCCAACAGGGCGAATTCCCCTACTGGTATCAACAACTCAATCGCAACCTGGGTCGCCTGGCGCAGCACAGCAATGGCGTGCTCAGCCGTTTGCGCCCCTCTGCCATTGAAGATCACCCTTTGCCAGGCCCCGCAGGGCGTGGCGCCATTTTAGTGCGCTTTGGGGACGGCCACGATGCGCTGATCGTCGTCGTGATGCACCTGGCGCTGGGCACTAAAACCCGCACCCGGCAGTTGGCGTACGTTCGCGAACTGATTAGCGGCTACCAGCACCAAGTGCTGATGGGCGACATGAACACACACGCCAGTGACCTGCTCGACACCTCGCCGCTGCGCGATCTCGGCTTGCTGGCGCCGCAAATGCAGGCCACCTTCCCCAGTTGGCGGCCGCAACGTTGCCTCGATCATATTTTGCTCAGCCCAAGCCTGACCCTTGAGCGCGTGCAAGTGCTCGACCAGCCTATTTCCGACCACTTACCGGTGGCGGTTGATATCCGTCTGCCGGGCTCTGTGGGCGGCGACTTGTTGCCAGTGCTGAGCCCGCCTCATGAGCCACTGGCATGAGCGCCGATGACGCCTCACGCTGGAAAGAAAAGTACCTGAAGAGCGTCGAGCAACAAGACAAGCTCGAACGGCGCTGGAACGCACGCCTTGACCTGTTGCGCCGCGGCCTGGTGCGCAGCACGCTGGCGGCCGAAGGCACCGACCGCACTGTTGACCAGTGCATGAAAGAAATGCGCGAAGCCGTGCGCACTGATGACATGGACGCCCCGTTGGCGGCGCTGCTTCCGCGCCTTGAAAAAGCCGTGCTCGACTCCGAGCAACGCCGCGAAACCCGCATCGACCAAATGAGCGTCGCGCTCAACGCGCTGGTCACGCAGTTGCAAGCCCTGCCCTTGCCCCGCGACGTCAGCAAACCGCTAAAAGCGTTCGCCAAGCAACTCGATAACCGGGTCACCCAGGCGCGTGAAATCCCGCTACTGCTGAGTGAACTGAGCACCTTGCAGGGCCGCGCGCTGGCGCCACAGCAGCACACCGCTGAAGCGGCCAAGCCGGGCCTGTTGCAGCGCCTGTTTGGCACTCAAGAAGCTGACAAGGCCGATCTGCCCGAAAGCCCGGCACCCGCTCCCGTGCCAGCTCCCGTGCCAGTGCCCGCTCCGCCAAAAGTGTCAAGCGCGCCAGCCCCAAGGCCAACCGCCCCTGCGGCTCCCGAGCTGCCTGAAGCCATACCCGCACACGCCCAGCCTGAAGCCAACGTTGAGCCGCCACCTTCTGAGCCTCCAGTTCCGGAGACGACAGTCCCGGAGCCTGAGGTCGTCGATGAAGCGGTCGTCATCGGCGCCCTTGAATCGGTTGTAGCGCTCGTCGACGCCGAAAACGCGCGCCTCGAAGAGGGCGTTGAGGCGCCTGAACCTGCCGAGCCCGCAGCAGACTCAACCTTTGCCCTGCCCGAAAGCCCCGAGCCCACTTACAGCTCAGTAGCGGAGCATATTGAGTCCACCCTGCTCGGCTTGTTGAACGACCTGTCGCTGCCTGAGCACCATCGGCCCCAGGCCGAGGCCATGCGCAAACGCCTTGAAAAGGGGCTTAACTGGTATGAATTACTGCCGATCCTCGATGATCTGGCGGTTTTGATGCTGGCTATCACTGACAGCGGCCAGCATGAATTTGAAACCTACCTCAAGCAGCTCAATGAGCGCCTGGAGTCGTTTCAAAGCAACCTGCAAACGGCCAGTGCCGGGCACGCCCTGGGGCGCTCCGAGGCTGAGCAACTGGACAACCAGATACGTGAGCACGTCGACAGCCTGCAAAGCAGCGTGCAAGACGCCGTCGACCTGAACAGCCTCAAGCACCTCCTCGAAAATCGGCTCGAAGGCTTGCTGGGCACGATGGACCATCACCGACAGCAACGGGATGCCCGTGAACAAGAGCTGTGCGCCCACCTGCAAGGCCTGTCCGAACGCGTGGCCTTCATGGAGCAGCAAGCTCAGGGTTACCGTGAACACCTTGAAGAACAGCGCCTCAAAGCCTTGATCGACCCGCTGACCGGGCTGCCTAACCGGGCGGCCTGGAGCGAACGGCTGGCCCATGAAGTTGTGCAATGGCAAACCCACGGCAACCCGCTGTTGATCGCCATGCTCGACCTTGACCACTTCAAGCGCATCAACGATGGCTATGGCCATCTGGCCGGCGACAAAGTGCTCAAGATCATCGCCGCGCAATTGACCAAACATCTGCGCCCCGGCGATTTCGTGGCGCGCTTTGGCGGCGAAGAATTCGTCCTGCTCATCCCCAACACACCGCTGCCTGCGGGCCTGCAGTTGCTCGAAACGCTGCGCGCAGCGATTGAGGCCTGCCCGTTCCACTTCAAGGGCGAGCCGGTCACGCTCACGGCGTCCATCGGGGTCGCGCCCTTCGCCTTGGGCGAGCGCAGCGAACAGGTGCTTAAACGCGCTGACGAGGCCTTGTACCGGGCCAAGCACAAGGGCCGCAACGCGATAGAGTTCAGCCAGGCTTCAGCTTGACGCCCTGCCCACGCAGGCAGCGTTCAGATACGTTCCGGGACCAGTCATGTATGCTGGCCAATTAATTGCTCAGATACCTTTTTTGCCATGAAATTTTTATCGTTGATCGTCTCTTTTGTTCTGCTGACCGGGTGCGCCAGCGGTCCGCGCATGGACACCAGTCACCCCTCGGCCAACCACGACAGCCGTGTGCAGTTCATCGTGCTTCACTACACCTCCACCTCGCTTGAGCGCTCATTGCAGTTGCTGACCAGCGGGCCGGTGAGCAGCCACTACCTGATCGGCGACACGCCCCCGACCATCTACAAGCTGGTCGATGAAAGCCAGCGTTCCTGGCACGCCGGTGAAAGCCAATGGCGAGGCCGCACCTGGCTCAATTCAAGCTCGATTGGCATCGAAATCGTCAACCCGGGCTACCACGACACCCCGACCGGTCGCGTCTGGTATCCCTACACCGAAGGCCAGATCCAGTCGGTGATCGCGCTGCTCAAAGACATCTCGACGCGCTACAAGATCGACCCGCACAACATCATCGGCCACAGCGACATTGCGCCGTTGCGCAAGCTCGATCCGGGCCCGATGTTCCCCTGGAAACGCCTGGCCGAGGCCGGTTTCGGGATCTGGCCAAACGCCCAGGCCGTGGCCCGCGAACAGGCCCGCTATGCCAACGCGATGCCCAGCATCACCTGGTTTCAGCAGCAATTAGCGTTGTTGGGTTATGAGACGCCGCAAACCGGCGAACTGGACGTTGCCACGCGCCACGTGTTGGCGGCGTTCCAGATGCACTTCAGGCCTTCGCGTTTCGACGGCACCCCTGATGCAGAAAGCGCGGCGATATTGAACGTGCTGAATACGCAGCGGTAGAGCTATTGAAGCTGCGCAGTTCCTGTAGCCGCTGCCGAAGGCTGCGATAAGGGCCGAAGGTCCTTCGGGCAGGGTCGCTGCGCAACCCATCGCAGCCTGCGGCAGCGACTACCAGCCCTTACAGCGGCAGCGCCATGTAGAACTGCGTGCCTTGCCCCGGCCGTGAGTACACGCCAATTCGCCCGCCGTGCAGTTGCACAATCTCTTTGCACAACGCCAGGCCCAAGCCCGCGCCGCCCTTTTTCCGGCCCACTTGTACGAAGGGTTCAAAGATACGGCCTTGCTGGCCGTAGGCAATGCCCTCGCCACTGTCTTCAATGCTCATGATGACCCGCTCCCCGTGACGCCGCGCTTGCAGGCGGATTTGCCCGCCACTGGCGGTATGGCGCAAGGCGTTGTCCAGCAGGTTATCCAGCACGCGCTCCAGCTGCGCCTGATCAGCATTGAGCACCGGCAGTTCCGGCTGCAGATCAATCAATAGCTCGATGTTCTTGGCCGTCGCCCGATCGGCAAACCGTGCGCGGGCCTCGTTAAGCATCTGCTCAAGGTTGCACGGGGCCAACGTGAGCTTTTGCAGGCCGTTCTGGTAGCGCGAGAAATTCAGCAGGTCGTTGATCAACTGCATCAGCCGCTGCATCTCTTCGTTCACCGTGTTGAGCAAGTCGGTTTCACGGGACTGCGGGTCAAAGCGTGCGCGCTCCAGAAACAAGCCAAACGCCATGTGCATGCCCGTGACCGGGGTGCGCAGCTCATGGGAGGCGCGCAGCACGAACTCACTGCGCACGCGCTCAAAGGCCCGTTGCTCGGTCACATCGTGCAGCACCATCACCGCCCCAAGGATCGGCCCCTTGGGCTGGCTGACCGGCGTCAGGCTGTACGTCAGCAGGCGTGTTTCGCCTTCGATGTCGACGCTCAAGTCTTCAGGCGCGCGCTCGAGGCTGCCGCCGCGCAAGACCGTCAACAGTTGCTGGTCGAGTTCCGGGCGGCCCAATGCCTCGCCCAACGGCTGGCCCAGGCGGGCCTTGTCCCATCCCAATTGGCGCTGAGCCACCGGGTTCAAATGCTCAAGGCGGCCTTGCTGGTCAATCATCAGCAGGCCGTCATCGATGCTGTCGAGCACCGCCTGTAGCCGTTGCTGGCCCGCCAGCAGCTCATCGACATTGGTTGCCTGATGCTGGCGCAGCGCCTCGGCCATGGTCCCGAAACGACGGGTCAGCAGGTTCATCTCTGCCGCCGAAGACAGCGGCAGCACCAGGTCAAAATTGCCTTTGCCGATGTTGTCGGCAGCCTTGGCCAATGCTTCGATGGGCGCGCCAAAGCGGCGGGCAATGCCATGGGCGGTCACAAAGCCGATTATCAGCACCGCCAGCCCGACCAGCCCCAGCAAGGCGGCAATGATGATGGCGCGATCACGGGCAGCCGATTGCGCGGTGTAGATGTTATCGAGCGCCTTGCGGTGCTCTTCGATCAGACCATTGCGCAACGAGTTGAAGCGGTCGGAGAGTTCCTGGTCACTGCCGATATCCAGCGCGTTGGCGTGGGCTTCTTTAAAGGCTTCCAGAAAAAGCTCGTAGTCCTCGCGGGCCTGGGCAAAACCGTTGTCCAGTTTGTGTTCGCGCTCATGCTCCATCCCTTCATCGAGCAGGGCCAGATACTGGTTCGCCGACGTTTCCAGCGCCTTGGGATCGGGGTGGTTGCGCAGCATCAAGATCAACTGGTCACCCAGGGTCTGACGCAGCTTGAGGCCCAGATCAAGGGTGATGAAGTTGTTGCGGATCAGCGCTTCCTGAGATTTGGCCATTTGCATCACGCTGACCACGCCCAGCAACAAGCCAAGCAGCGCCACCGTTATCAATGCCGAAATGCTCAGGAACAACCGGGTCCGCAGCTTGATCGCAAGTTTCATCAGATATGGCTCACAGGTTGTATTGCTTACGCTTGCGATAGAGCGTCGAGGCGTCAATCCCCAGGGTTTTTGCCGCTTGGTCCAGGGTGTCACTGGTCGCCAGCACCGCACCGATATGCGCTTTTTCCAACTGATCGAGACTCAAGGCTGCGCCAATACGCGGCGTATTTGGCGCAGTTTGTTCGGCCATGCCCAAGTGGCTGACTTCGACCACTTCTTGCGGGCAAATAATGCTGGCCCGTTCCACCACGTTACGCAGTTCGCGAATATTACCCGGCCAGCGGTAATTAGACAGCGCCTGACGTGCCTCCGGGCTGAAGCCGCGGGCAGGGCGGGCGTATTCTTTAACAAAGCGGGCCAAAAAACGGTCCGCCAGGGTCAGGATGTCTTCACTACGCTCGCGCAGGGGCGGCAAGTGCAAGGTGATGACGTTCAGGCGGTAGAGCAAGTCTTCACGGAAGCGCCCGTCACGCACCATGTCTTCAAGGTTGAGGTTGGTCGCGGCGAGGATGCGCACATCGGCGCGGCGCGTTACAGGGTCACCGACACGCTCGTAGACCTTGTCCTGAATAAAACGCAGCAATTTAGGCTGCAAGGTCAGCGGGAAGTCACCGATTTCGTCCAGGAACAACGTGCCGCCGTCCGCCTGGCTGACCCGCCCCAAGGTGCTTTCGCTGGCCCCGGTAAAGGCGCCACGGGTGTGGCCGAATAACTCGCTTTCCATCAATTCTGCCGTCAGCGACGGGCAGTTAATGGTCACACAGGACTTTTTGGCGCGCTTGCTCCAGCCATGAATCGCTTGCGACAACTCGCCTTTACCCGTGCCGGACTCGCCGAGAATAAGGATGTTGGCGTCGGTGCCGGCGACCTGCCGGGCCGTTTCCAGCACGGCCATCATGGCCGGGCTGTGCGAGTCGAGCCCGTCTTTGGGCTTGCGCACTTCACCTTCAAGCGCTTCGAGGCGGGCAGACAGTTGGCGTACTTCCAGTTGCTTGGCGGTGGCCAGGCGCAGTTGGTCAGGGCTGCACGGCTTGACCAGATAGTCAGCCGCACCGGCCTGAATCGCATCCACGGCGGTGTCGACAGCGGAGTGCGCGGTCACAATGACAACCCGCATCCACGGCGCTTGAATACGCATCTGGGCAAGCACATCCAGGCCGTTGTCCTCGCCCAGGCGCAGGTCCAGAAAACACAGGTCAAACACCTGACGTTGCAGCAGGGCGTCGGCTTGGGCCGCGCTATTGGCCGTGGCGACGGTGTACCCCTCGTCTTCAAGGCAATAGCGGAACGTGCGCAAGATAGCGGATTCATCATCGACCAGCAGAATGCGGCCCTGTTGCTCTTTGGATGATTCCATATCCGGCGTTCCTTTATGAGTGATCTTGGTTAGTGTCGGAATAATCGGGCAAGTTGCATGATTTTTCAGGAATGATTCAGAGGCTAACAGGGAAGGGCGTTGGACACCTCCTGTAACGCTCTGATTTTAAAGATTTTAGCGCTGCGGACGGCGGCATTGTCGAGTCCGATAAATTCTCCGGTGGCCTGCTGGAGCCGCATTCAGCGGGCAGCACTGTAGCGCGCTGGCGCTGATCGTGCAGAACGCACGGTGCCATCAGAGCTCATCGTGCAGGTTGCTCGCGTCGACCCTCTTCAAAAATCTGTAAGCCACTGATTTATATAGAATTATTACTTTCAAAAAAACTGGCATGCAGCCTGCAATATCTCTCGCATAGCCGTCACTGCCCCATGAGCGCAGCGGCGACACCCTCATAACAACAGCGAGTGGCAGGAGTTTGAGCATGAATCGTCAAGGTTTCGCCAGTCTGGGTATGACTTCACAGCACCTGCAGCAGGGCCTTTTCACCAGCTTGGCGCTGGTCATGACGCTCATCGGCGGCCAGCAATGGGCACATTGGCAGCAGCCCGCCCCAGCGCAATCGGTGCCAGCCCACGCCATCGCTGCTCAACAGACTCACTTCAGCGCCATTCGCTCCACGGCGCTGGGTTCTAGCACCCCGATGGGCCGCTATGACCTGGCAGCTTCTGAAGACACGCAAACCGCCAACACTCAATCCGTTCCGGAACGTTGGGTGTTTTAAGTGTTCACACGCTTAAGACCCTGACCGGGCCTTGAGTTGCAAAACGGCATCACCCTTTCGCACAGAAATAAGGAGATTCACCATGTTGAGCTGGGCAATTACCTTCCTGATTATCGCCATCATCGCAGCAGTTTTGGGCTTCGGTGGCATCGCGGGCACGGCTACCGGTATCGCCAAAATCCTCTTTGTCGTATTCCTGGTGATGTTCGTTGTGTCCTTCATCTTTGGTCGTCGTGGTCGAGGCTGACGATGTACGCTCGATCCCTTAAGGCAATGGCGGCTGCCCTGTTGATGGGCAGCAGCGCCATGACCCTTGCCGCCAATGATGGCCAGTCCCGCGCCAACCAACTGTTGAGCGACCCGGACTACCGTCAGGCGTGGCAAAAAGTGGTTAAAAAAGAGGAGCGCTTGCCTGAGTGGGTCATGAATCTCTCTGGCAGTGCCGAACAAATGAACGCGGTGACGCAAGACGGTGACCCGTATTTAGTCGGCCCTTTGTGCGAAAACGAGCAATCGTGTTCCACCCAACGGCTGATAGTGGCGGTGAGCTTCGACAAAAAGCACGCCTACGCGCTGCTGGTTGAAGTACCGGCGGGGTTGCCTACTGACAAATCGCCTGCACGTCATGCCGATTTCCGATACTTGGGCAAGCCTGATCCTGAGATCCAGGCGCTGCTTAAAGAGCAGTTAAAGAAAGACCCTAACTGGTATTAGATGCCGGGCAGGGCGACACCACTGTTTTTCGAGTGCCAAAAACCAAGGTTTTGCCTTGGTTTTTTTGCGTCTGCCAGACACTGCCTTTCGTCGGTAATTGCTTATCCCAGTTCATTTTTTCTGAAAAAGATGTGGCTTGAACTACCCTTTAAAACGTCGACCGTATATCGACTATTGGCAAATTGATGGCTACTCATTTTTCGATTTGTGTTGTGGGATATTTCCGAAATGCTAGCGCTGTCTGTGAGCCTTCTTTAATGCCAAAAAGGCCTTGAAACAGCCGGTTTACGGCGGTTATGTCATCTATTCTGTCAGTGCAACCCTCCTGATTTTTGAGGTCTTGTCGGACAAAACCCATGCCGATTCGGCATAGGGTAGGCGTTTACGGCATTAGACGGTAACGCCGTGCATGGGAATAGTTGCGCCTTTTTTCGCCTGCCAAAGAGCCAGTCCGGCTCGATTTGGGCGACCTTCTACGGGGGTACAGGTTGGACTTTTTTGCGCTCTTGAGCGCTCTAGTCCGAGCCTGTACCCGAGTCCACTTGAAGTAAGGGTAATGACATGAAGAAGGCAAAACTTAGCCTCGCCTGGCAGATCCTAATCGGTCTGGTCCTCGGGATTGCAATCGGCGCACTGCTCAACCATTTCAGTGCTGAAAAGGCCTGGTGGATCAGTAACGTCCTGCAACCTGCAGGCGATATCTTTATCCGTCTGATCAAGATGATCGTAATCCCAATCGTGATTTCTTCACTGGTTGTCGGGATTGCAGGCGTGGGGGATGCGAAGAAACTCGGTCGCATCGGTCTAAAAACAATTATTTACTTCGAAGTGGTCACCACCATCGCGATCCTGGTCGGCCTGGTGCTGGCCAACGTGTTCCACCCGGGCGCCGGGATCGACATGAGCACGCTGGGCACGGTGGATATTTCCAAATATCAGGCCACTGCCGCTGAGGTGCAGCATGAACACGCGTTCATCGAGACCATTCTCAACCTGATCCCGTCCAACATCTTCGCAGCCATGGCTCGCGGTGAGATGCTGCCGATCATCTTCTTCTCGGTACTGTTCGGTCTTGGCTTGTCGAGCCTGAACGCCGAGCTGCGCGACCCGCTGGTGAAAACCTTCCAGGGCGTGTCCGAGTCGATGTTCAAAGTCACTCACATGATCATGAACTACGCGCCAATCGGTGTGTTTGCGCTGATCGCCGTGACCGTCGCCAACTTCGGCTTCGCCTCGCTGGTGCCATTGGCCAAGCTGGTGGTGCTGGTGTACGCGGCCATCCTCTTCTTCGCCTTCGCGGTACTGGGCCTGATCGCCAAGCTGTTCGGCTTCTCAGTGATCAAGTTGATGCGCATCTTCAAGGATGAGCTGGTCCTGGCTTACTCCACCGCCAGCTCCGAAACCGTGTTGCCACGCGTGATCGAGAAGATGGAAGCCTACGGTTGCCCGAAAGCGATTTGCAGCTTCGTGGTACCGACCGGCTACTCGTTCAACCTTGACGGTTCAACCCTGTACCAAAGCATCGCGGCCATCTTTATTGCCCAGCTGTACGGCATCGACCTGTCGATCAGCCAGCAACTGCTGCTGGTGCTGACCCTGATGGTCACCTCCAAAGGCATCGCCGGCGTACCGGGCGTGTCCTTCGTGGTACTGCTGGCCACCTTGGGCAGCGTGGGCATCCCGCTGGAAGGCCTGGCCTTCATCGCCGGTGTAGACCGTGTGATGGACATGGCGCGTACCGCCCTCAACGTCATCGGTAACGCCTTGGCCGTACTGGTCATCTCGCGCTGGGAAGGCATGTACGACGCCGCCAAAGGCGAGCGTTACTGGAACTCGCTGCCGCACTGGCGCAGCAAGGAAGTCGCCAAAGGTTAATCACCTTCGCCTGGCGCTTCACTCCCCAAACCCCGGACTTTTCCGGGGTTTGTTGTTTTAGGCATCACGACTTTTCCTCTCCTGTAGCCGCTGCCGAGGTACGAAGGCTGCGATGGGTTGCGCAGTGACCCCAAACGGCGGTTCTGCGGCCCGCATCGCAGCCTTCGTTCCTTGTCAGCGGCTACACGTTTTGCGAGTTCTGCGTTGACCGCCATTTTGCCAATCTCCCGACGTTTGTCGTTTCTGAGGTCTGGCCGGTATCATCTGCCGCACTTATTAGGAGTTTCCCGATGCTTAACGGCCTATGGCTCAGCTTTTTCCTTGTCGCCACGGTGTCGGCGTTTGCCCAATGGCTGGTCGGGGGAAATGCCGGGGTCTTTGCGGCCATCGTTGAAAGCATCTTTGCCATGGCCAAGCTGTCGGTTGAGGTGATGGTGCTGCTGTTTGGCACGCTCACACTGTGGCTGGGGTTTCTGCGGATTGCCGAAAAGGCCGGCATCGTCGACTGGCTGGGCAGGGCGCTTGGGCCGCTGTTCAAGCGCCTCATGCCGGAAGTGCCGCCCGGCCACCCGGCCCTGGGCTTTATCACCCTGAACTTCGCTGCCAACGGCCTGGGCCTGGACAATGCCGCCACGCCAATCGGCCTCAAGGCCATGCGCGCGCTGCAAGAGCTGAACCCCAGCCCGACCAGCGCCAGCAATGCGCAAATCCTGTTCTTGGTGCTCAACGCCTCGTCGCTGACCCTGCTGCCCGTCACGATCTTTATGTACCGTGCCCAGCAAGGCGCGCCGGACCCCACGCTGGTGTTCCTGCCGATCCTGCTGGCCACCAGCGCCTCGACCCTGGTGGGCCTCTTCTCGGTGGCCATCGTGCAGCGCCTGCGCCTGTGGGACCCGGTGGTGCTGGCGTACCTGATACCCGGCGCACTGATTCTGGCGGGCTTTATGGCGCTGCTGGCGAGCCTGTCAGCGGCGGCGCTGGCGAGCTTGTCCTCGATCCTCGGCAACTTGACGCTCTTCGGGCTGATCATGCTGTTTCTGGTGATCGGTGCGCTGCGCAAGGTCAAGGTTTACGAGGCGTTTGTCGAAGGCGCCAAAGAAGGCTTCGATGTAGCCAAGAACCTGCTGCCGTACCTGGTAGCGATGCTCTGTGCAGTGGGCGTATTACGGGCCTCGGGCGCGCTGGACTTTGGCCTGGACGGCATTCGCCATCTGGTCGAATGGCTGGGCTGGGACACGCGCTTTGTCGATGCGCTGCCCACGGCGATGGTCAAACCGTTTTCAGGCAGCGCGGCGCGGGCGTTGCTGATTGAGACCATGCAGACCAAAGGCGTCGACAGCTTCCCGGCCCTGGTGGCCGCGACCGTACAGGGCAGCACGGAAACCACCTTCTATGTGCTGGCGGTGTACTTCGGTGCGGTCGGCATCCAGCGCGCGCGCCACGCCGTGAGCTGCGCCTTGTTGGCGGAGTTCGCAGGCGTGGTGGCAGCGATTGCGGTGTGCTACTGGTTCTTTGGCTAAACCGCGTAGGAGCGAGCTTGCCTCGCGATCTTTTGATTTTAAAGAAGATCGCGAGGCAAGCTCGCTCCTACGGGTTGGGGATCAAGCCTTCGGCTTTTTACGCGGCTTGAGGTACTTGGTCAGGCCCTGAAACCAGATGACCTGCGCCGGATTACCCTTGATCTGAATCGACTTGTCCTGGATCCCGGTCATAAACGCCAGTTGCTTGTTCTTGGCTTGCATCGTGGCAAAGCCGTAAGCGGCATCTTTAAAGGCGATGGCAAACACCGGGTCCGGGTATAAGCCCGAGTGGCTGGTAATACGCTGGTTTTTGACTTTGAAGTGACGGGCGACTTTGCCATCGAGGGTTTGCAGCTGGAACACCATGTCTTTATCAACCAGTTGCTGTTGAAAAGCAGGGTTTTTACGGCTGGCTTTGCCCATCAGAAAGCCCAGCATCCAGAGCAGAAAACGAAATTTCATGTACGCGGCCTCGGGGAATAAATAAAGAGCCGGCGCAGTTTAACGATTTGAGCGAAGAACGCCACATATCCAAATAATTAGGCGCAGATAGACGGGTTTTTGCCACTTATGGCCGCATGATCGGCCAATTTACTCTCAAGAACGGGCAAGCCAGCTTGCCCGTTCCTCTAAAAACCAGCCCCGCTTAAGGGTTGACGCTGTCTTTAAGGAATTTGCCAGGCTTGAAGGCCACGGTGTTGCTGGCTTTGATGGTCACTGGCTGACCGGTCTGCGGGTTCTGCCCGGTCCGTGCACCGCGATGGCGCTGGATAAACGTACCGAAACCGACCAGCGTGACGCTGTCTTTGCGGTGCAGGGCGTTGGTGATTTCTTCGAGCACTGCATTGAGTACGCGGCTGGCTTGCTCTTTAGTGAGGTCAGCCTTTTCAGCGATAGCGGCGGCGAGTTCTGGTTTACGCATGATGAAGCCTCTTTGACGGTTTTTTGTTGTTATGTCCGTGCTGCTCTTCTATGGAGCAGCATCCAAGGCGCCGCAGGCTCTACTCTGCGGCAGACCGGTGTGAGAATGGCACGCGACCAAGACACGCGCCACCCTCAGCAGGCGCTTTGTTGAGGCAAGGCAATGACATTTACGACAAAAGGTAGAGTGTTTACGCCAACAGCGCAGGCAACTCTTTGTTCAGCGCCAGTTTCTCGCGAACCGCCTCGCCGGTGAGGGCATAGCCGAGCAGCTTGCCGTCTGCATCGCGGCACAGCGCTTTGATGTCGGCACCCTGACCTTCCACCGTCCACACACCTTCGCAACCAAGCGGCACAGGTGACACCACCAACGGGCACACCGGGGTTTTGACTGTAATCGGCATGGCCCCGTAGCTGACCGCTGTCGGGTTGCCCGCCAGGGTCTGCGCCAGCGCCCGTGCGCAGCTCATCAGCGGCATCACGTAGAGCAGGCTCAAACCGTCGACCTGCGCGCAGTCGCCCAGCGCGTAGATGTTGGCGTGGGAGGTTTTAAGCTGACGGTCCACTTCGATACCGCGGTTGATCCGCAGGCCGGCAGCGGCCGCCAGATCGGTGCGCGGGCGCAAACCAATGGCTGACACCACCACATCACAGGCGATCACGCTGGCGTCCGACAAGTGCGCCTCAAGGCCATCTTCGGTGCGCTGCAAACGCGTGAGCACCGGCCCGAGATGAAAACGCACGCCCAGGCTTTCCAAGCCCGATTGCACGGCGGCCGCAGCCGCAGGGTGCAGCAGCGTCGGCATCACTTGCTCGCACGGCGCCACCAGGTCGACCTCATAGCCCCCCGCGATCAAGTCGTTGGCGAACTCGCAACCGATCAGGCCGACACCCAGAATCAGCACACGGCGCTTGCCCGCGGCCGCTGCACGAAAGCGGGCGTAGTCTTCCAGGTCATTGATCGAGAAGATCGCATCCTGAGCATCGCCTTCGACCGGCACCTGCACCGATTGCGCGCCCCAGGCCAAAATCAGATCGCGGTAGGGCACGGCTTCTTCACCGATCCACAGTTGCTTATGGCCCGGATCAATCCCGCTGACGCGGGTGTGGGTGCGCACCTGCGCCTTGAGCTGCTCGGCCATGGCGCCGGGCAAGGCCATGCTCAAGCCATCGGCTTCTTTGTTTTTGCCAAAGCCGGTGGACAGCATCGGCTTGGAGTAGGAACGCCCGTCATCGGACGTGATCAACAGCAGCGGTGTTTCGCTGTCCAGCTTGCGAAACTCCCGGGCCAGGTTATAGCCAGCCAGCCCAGTGCCAACGATCACAACAGGTGCGCTCATTCCAATCTCCAGAGTCAATCAATTCAAAAACAGGGCGGATCAGCCGATTTCGATCATTTCGAAATCCATTTTGCCAACACCGCAGTCCGGGCACAGCCAGTCTTCAGGGACGTCCTGCCACAGCGTACCGGGCGCAATACCGTCATCCGGCCAGCCATCGGCTTCGTTGTAAATCAGTCCACAAACAATGCATTGCCACTTTTTCATAGGGGTATTTCCTTTCGCTCAGGCGTGGGCGAGGGCACAGACTCTTATCAATCGGTTGTGTTACTCGCAAAATTCAGGCCGTTTGTACTGATCAACACCGACAGATGCAAGCCCGACGACTGCCCGACGACTGCCTGATGGCACTCTGGCGCTCAAGCAAGGATCAGCGTGATAAGCTCGCCCGCCTCAATGGCTGCCAATTATGACCCACTGTGCCGCACATAACTTCTACGCTGGTCTCGCCTGTCTGGCTTGAGCAAAGCGAACTTCCTGCACCGCCTGACGTACAGACCCTCGACTGGTTGTTCGATCAAGGCTCCCTGACTCAACGTCTTACCGTACTTTCAGACGGCTCCTTCAGCGTGCTGCCGCTTTTCGAAGGCTGGCAGACCCTGCGTGCCGACGAATGCACCGCCCTCGACTTGCCTGAAAACAGCCAGGGCTGGGTGCGCGAAGTGTATTTACTAGGCCATCAGCAACCGTGGGTATTTGCCCGCAGCGTCGCCGCAAAAAGCGTCCTGCAAATAGGTGGCTTCGACATGGAAGCGCTGGGGGCGCGCTCATTGGGCGGCTTGCTGTTTAGCGATAACGCCTTTGAGCGCGGGCCGATGCAGGTGTGCCAATACCCGCGCGGCGGCTTGCCCGTGGCTGATCAGGCAGACGGCCTGTGGGCGAGGCGCTCGCGTTTCTCGCGGGGCCCGTTGAGCGTGCTGGTGGCCGAAGTCTTCTTACCTAACCTGTGGGCCGCCCTGAGTGCCCGGCCGGAGAACAACTGATGTACGTGAGCCTGCTCAAATCACTTAATCGCTTGAACCCGCGCGCTTGGGACTTTATCCAACTGACCCGCATGGACAAGCCCATCGGCATTTACCTGCTGTTGTGGCCGACCCTGTGGGCCTTGTGGATTGCCGCCAAGGGCGTGCCTTCGCTGGGTATTCTGCTGATTTTTGTGTTCGGCGTGATCCTGACCCGGGCGGGCGGTTGCGTGATCAACGACTTTGCCGACCGCAAGGTCGATGGCCACGTCAAACGTACCGAACAACGGCCGCTGGTCAGCGGAAAAATCAGCAGCAAAGAAGCCTTGGTGTTTTTTGCGCTGCTCATGGGTATCAGCTTCCTGCTGGTGCTGTGCACCAACGCCACCACCGTATGGTTGTCATTCGGCGGCCTGGCCCTGGCGGCGAGCTACCCGTTCATGAAGCGCTACACCTACTACCCGCAAGTGGTACTGGGCGCGGCGTTCTCGTGGGGCATGCCCATGGCCTTCACCGCCCAGACCGACAGCCTGCCAGCGGCGGCGTGGTTGCTGTACATCGCCAACCTGCTGTGGACCGTGGCCTACGACACCTACTACGCGATGACCGACCGCGACGACGACCTGAAAATCGGCGTTAAATCCACCGCCATCCTGTTTGGCGATGCCGACCGCGTGATCATCCTCGGTCTGCAAGGCCTGTCGTTGGGCTGCCTGCTGCTGGCTGGCGTGCAATTCGACCTCGGCGGCTGGTTCCACCTCGGCCTGCTGGTGGCTGCGGGCTGCTACCTGTGGGAATTCTGGTACACCCGCAACCGCGAACCCCAGCGTTGCTTCCAGGCGTTCCTGCACAACCACTGGGCCGGATTGGCGATCTTCGTGGGTATCGTGCTGAATTACGCACTGAACTAACCCAAACCTCCTGTAGGAGCGCGCTTTCTCGCGCTCTTTTGATAGTTTTAAAGATAGCGAGCAACCGAG
>NZ_JASCPQ010000085.1:0-23727 GCF_029959305.1 Pseudomonas sp. PS01297 | reverse complement strand
GAGCGGGCTTGCGCGCGATAGGAGCGCTGAGGTGTACCAAATACACCGCATCGCCAGAATCGCGAGCAAGCCCGCTCCCACATTTATTGTGTGTTCAAAAGGAGACCCTGCATGTCATCTCCCATCCCCGTCACCATCCTTAGCGGATTTCTGGGTGCCGGTAAAACCACGTTGTTGCGTTACCTGCTTAAAGCCGAACACGGGCTGAAAATTGCCGTGATCGAAAATGAATTCAGCGATGCCGGTATCGACACCCAATTGCTGGGCGACGAGCCGGTGCAAGTCATGACCCTGGCCAATGGCTGCGTGTGCTGCACCATCCACACCGACCTGACCAAAGCCCTGTATTTGCTGCTTGAGCGGCTGGACAGCGGCGAAATCGCCTTCGACCGTTTAGTCATCGAATGCACCGGTCTGGCCGACCCGGCGCCCGTGGCGCAAACCTTCTTTATTGATGAAGAGCTGCGCGAGCGCTACTTGCTCGACGGCATCATCACCTTGGTCGACGCCGCCCATGCCGATGTGCACCTGAGCCAAACCATCGCCCAGGCGCAGATCGGCTTTGCCGATCGCTTGCTGGTGAGCAAGCGTGACCTGGTTGACGACGCCACGTTTGATGCGCTGTGCGAACGCCTGACCCGGATCAACCGGCGTGCCCCGATTCGCGTGGTTGAGCACGGCAAAATCGACCTGGCTGAACTGCTCGATGTGCGCGGGTTTAACTTGAATGCCGACCTGGGCGGCGGCTTGAGCTTGCGCCCGGTGCAACCGGCAGCTTCGATTGACCGTATTTCCAGCCTGGTACTGCGTACCGACAAACCGCTGGATATCGACAGCCTCAGCACGTTTATGAACGAGCTGCTCGAAGACCACGGTAAACAATTACTGCGCTACAAAGGCGTGCTGAACATCGCAGGCGAAGACCGCCGGTTGGTGTTCCAGGGCGTGCTCAAACTGTACGGCTTTGACTGGGACACCGAATGGGCCGAAGGCGAGGCCCGCGAAAGCGTGATGGTGTTTATTGCCGATGACCTGCCCGAGGCCAAGATTCGCGAAGGGTTTGCGCAACTGACCCTGTAGCTCGGCCCCTGCGATCACCCTGGAACCAGCTCACCCAGATAGTGATTCAACAATGCCAACGCGGTGGCCTCATCTTTGTTTTCCACCGCGTTGGCCATTGCGACCTGCTGCTGCCAAGCCTCCGGCCCGTCTGAACGGCGCGCAATGGCCAGTGATGTCATAGGGATCAAGTTGGCCAGGAAGTGCGCCAAGGGTGCGTTCCCGGCCATGTGTCCCAAATGCAGATGAAATGCCCCCGCCAAGCGTATGGCCCGACCGCGCTGATTGTCCGCGTAGGCCTGGCGCTGGCGCTCGATCAAATGATGCAAATGATCGATGTCGGGCCTTTGTGCCCGTTGACAGGCCATGGGTATCAAGGCCGTTTCAGTCAGGCGCCGGGCATGCAGGGCTTGGCAGATTTGCTCGTCAGACGGTGAGGCGATACGTGCGCCCACTTTAGCCTGCAACGTAATGACGTGCTGATACGTCAGTAGCGAAAGGGCATGGCGGATCTGCAAGCGGCTCACGCCGAACTCCCGGCCCAACCGCTCTTCATTCAACCGGCTGTCGGGGGGCAGACGTTGGTCAACAATGGCGTCCAGCACACGGGCGTACACGTCATCGGTACACGGCGCTGACTGCAAGGGGCGTGAATCGGGTAGTGACGCATTGGACGGCAACAAAGCATAAGCACTCATGGCCAGACTCCTGTCTGAAACGTGTTAACTGCCGGGGTTTTCGTCAGGTATGTTCAGTTCAATGCCCACGCGCTGACCTTCGCGCAGAATATGGCGACGCATTTCGGCGCCCGCCAACGCACTGTTTTTGGCACGAATGGCGCGCACCACGGCCTCATTTTCTTCCAGTCTTTCTGCCATGTGCTCAGGCGAGTTGCGCAGCACTTGTGCACTTTGTTTGAGGGCGTTGCTGGTTTGTTGAACAACGCTCTGAAAGATGGGGTTAGAGGTCAGGTTAAACAGCTCTTCGTGAAAGGCGATATACGCATTGACCCCGGCCTCGCTGTCGTTGGCTTCTAGCGCTTCGCGCATGTCCATTAGCGTTAGCCGTAACTGGCCGACCTCTTTGCTGCGAATGGACTGCGCGACCAGCCCGACGATAAACGGCTCAAGGGTGTAACGCAGTTGCAGTACATCTTCCATGCTGGCTTGCGCCACCGCGTTCTCCTGCTGGGGAGATTCGCTGGCGTTGGCTTGCAGCACCACCACGCCTTTGCTCGGCAGGGTACGGACAAGCCCCAGTGTCTCCAGCACGATGATGGCTTCCCTCAGGCTGGGGCGGCTGATGCCGAGCTTTTCAGCCAACTCCCGTTGCCCGGGCAGCATCTCTCCGCTGCGCCATTCCCCGCTGGCCAAGGCCGCCCTGAGTTTGGCTACTACCGAATTTACAACCGTTGACGAGGTGATCACTTTTCGCTCCATGAGCAACAAAAGGGGTTAGAAGACTTTAAAAATCCTGCGGCCCGACAGCGACTTCAGGTTTGAGCGGGCGAAAGGTGTAGCCCGGTTGCCCGGCGAGTACTTTGTTGGCACGTTGCACGTCGATGTCTTTTTCCCACTGGGCAATCGCGACAGTCGCCACACAGTTACCGATCAGGTTAGTCAGGGCGCGGCCAATCCCCATAAACCAGTCTACCGCCAACACCAATACCAGACCTGCCACCGGTATGGCCGGGATCGCGGTCAAGGTAGCAGCAAGAATAACTAATGCCGAACCGGGAATGCCGTGAGCTCCTTTTGAGGTGATCAACGAGACCAGCAAAATGGTCAGCAAGTCGGTCATGGCCAAGGGCGTGCCGGTGGCGTTGGCGATAAACACGATGGCCAGCGTCAGGTAAATCGAGAAACCATCCAGGTTAAAGGAGTATCCGGTTGGAATAACCAGCCCTACCGTCGAGGTACCAATGCCCAAGTGCTCCAGCTTGCGCATGATTTGTGGCAGCACGGCATCGGACGACGCGGTGCCCAGTACAATCGTCAGCTCTTCGCGCAGGTACTTGAGCAGAGGCCAAAGACGCAGGCCAGAAGCCCGCATCACCACGCCAAGAATCACAGAAACAAACGCGGCACAGGTCAGATAAAACAAACCGACCAGGCTACCCAAGTGTTGCAGCGAATCCAGGCCATACGTGCTGGTGGTAAAGGCTATGGCGCCAAACACGCCGATGGGCGCCAAACGAACAATCATGCCCATGATGCGGAAGATGATATGGCTTAGCTCGTTAATCAGCCGCGATATCCCCGACGCCGCCTCACCGACCAGATTGAGCGCGCTGCCGAACAGGACGGAAAACAGCAGCACTTGCAGAATGTTGTTATCAGCGAAAGCGCCCACCACCGAGGTGGGGATCAGGTCCATCAAGAACTGCGCCGTGGTTTGCATATGCTCACTGCGCTGGGTGATGTCACTTGCCCCGGCGCTGGCCAATTGATCCAGATGGATATTCGCTCCTGTGCCGATCCCCGTGCTGAAGGCAAACGCCAAGCCCACCACCAATGCAACCGTGGTCAGAATTTCAAAATAAATGACCGACTTCAGGCCGATTCTCCCGACCTTCTTCAAGTCGCCCGCGCCGCTGATGCCACTGACCACCACGCAGAACACAATCAGGCCGATCAGCATCTTTATCAACTTGATAAAAGCGTCGCCCAAGGGTTTGAGGTGGGAAGAGTATTCGGGCAAAACAAGGCCGCAAGCGGCACCGAGGAGGAGGCCTAGAACGACTTGAAAGAAAATTGAACGCGAGCACCATCTGATCATGGGAGGAGTCCTGGTAGTGTCCTGACAGCAGGTCGCTGAGCGAATGGGCTTCAGAACTTAATTATTGTGGTCTTACCGGTATGTCCAGTTCGCGAGCAGTGTAGGGGTCGCATTTCTGGATAATCAAGTGAATTTTAATGAAATTGGCTGACCGGTCTTACCGGTTAGGTGAGGCTCAGCGAGCTAAAGCCTCTGCGGGATGTTGAACTGGGGGGATGATGTGCGTGTGCCGGGCGCCTGAATCACCAGCTTTTCCTGTAGGAGCTGCCGAAGGCTGCGATCTGTTTATCTTTAACGTCAAAAGATCGCAGCCTTCGGCAGCTCCTACAGAGGGTGTGTACGCCCACGAAATTGCGGGATGTTTCGCACAGCTTTGCCAATTGCTGAGGCAGTAGGGCGGCGCCTATAGTCAGCGCTCGCCCAAATGGGTGACCGGGTTTGGCGACCTGGAAGGTGCTAAGAATTGCTATATGTGGCAGAGCGTGTATTTTTGCTCGCTGTGCTTTATGGCAGCTGTACGTGGGAGATCTTCGGATCTGCCGGGTTTTCTTAGCTTTGACCGGTTCGCCAACCCGCGTACAGCGGCCACCTGTTTTCGTTTGGCGACGAAGACAGATGGCTCAACTCTAAAGCAAAGAGATTTATTTATGACTAATTCACCGTACATCCCGCTGACTGCCATCGACTGCACCATCCCCGCCTTGCTGATCGACCGTAACGCCCCGCTTGACGTCTTGCACGCTAACGCCACCGCCCGCGTACTGGCGGTGACCCAACTGATGGAAACCTTCTCTAGCCGCGACGTCCAGGACGCTGACGCCATCGACCTCAAACAGCTTGCCACCACCGCCATGATCTTGCTGCGCGACGGCTGCGACCTGCTCAACGTCTTGGGCTGGCGCTTACAGCCGACCTGACCCGGCCACTTATGGGTGTGCTGACTGCACGTGAAGCTCCACGCCTATTGCACGCATGACTTTCACCACGGTGTCGAAGCGAGGCTTGGCCCCTGGGGCGAAGGCCTTGTACAAGCTGGCACGACCGAGGCCTGAGTCTTTGGCGATTTGCGCCATACCTCGGGCTTTGGCCACGTAACCAACGGCACGAATCAGTTCATCGGTATCGCCGTCGGCAAGTACCTGGGAGAGGTACTCGCTGATGGCTTCATCACTATCGAGCAGCGCCGCCATGTCGAACGCAATAGGGGTGTTAGGCATCTCAGACCTCCTTAGCCATCGACGCAAAGGATTTCGTTTGCTGGATGATGTAATTCATTGTTATGAGTGTATCCGTGCGGAGACAGATGGCAAGTCTACACGGCTTCGCACCCCAGAGAGCTCCGGCTGTCGTTTTACTGTAGGAGCGAGCTCGTCTCGCGATCTTTTGATCTTTAAAAGATCGCGAGGCAAGCTCGCTCCTACAGGGCGGCCACAAAAAAGCCCGGCTCAAGAGCCGGGCTTTTTGTTCAGCTAATTACACTCAGTTGCCGTAAACAGGCAGCTTTTTGCAGATAGCTTTTACTTTTTCGCGAACTGCATCAATCACGGCTTCGTTGTTGATGTCGTCCAGGATGTCGCAGATCCAGCCCGCCAGCTCTTTACACTCTTCAACTTTGAAGCCGCGAGTGGTCACAGCCGGGGTACCGAAACGCAGGCCCGAGGTGACGAACGGGGAGCGTGGGTCGTTAGGCACGGAGTTTTTGTTCACGGTGATGAAAGCTTTGCCCAACGCGGCGTCAGCGTCTTTACCGGAGATGTCTTGCTTGATCAGCGACAGCAGGAACAGGTGGTTCTCAGTACCGCCCGACACGATGTCGTAGCCGCGCTCGATGAACACCGAGGCCATGGCCTGGGCGTTTTTCACCACTTGTTGCTGGTACACCTTGAACTCAGGCTGCAGGGCTTCTTTGAAGCACACGGCCTTACCGGCGATAACGTGTTCCAGTGGGCCACCTTGACCGCCCGGGAATACAGCCGAGTTCAGCTTTTTCTCGATTTCAGGGTTGGCTTTGGCCAGGATCAGGCCGCCACGTGGGCCGCGCAGGGTTTTGTGCGTGGTGGTGGTTACGACGTCTGCAAATGGAACCGGGTTCGGGTAAACGCCAGCAGCCACCAGACCGGCTACGTGAGCCATGTCAACGAACAGGTACGCGCCCACTTTGTCAGCGATCGCACGGAAACGCGGGAAGTCCAGGATCTGCGAGTAGGCAGAGAAACCGGCCACGATCATTTTTGGCTTGTGCTCAACCGCCAGGCGCTCAACTTCGTCGTAGTCGATCAGGCCGTTGGCATCGATGCCGTACTGAACAGCGTTGTACAGTTTGCCCGAGGACGAAACGCTGGCGCCGTGGGTCAGGTGACCACCGTGAGCCAGGCTCATGCCCAGAATGGTGTCGCCGGCCGACAGCAGGGCCAGGTAAACAGCGCTGTTGGCCTGGGAGCCCGCGTGCGGCTGAACGTTGGCGTAATCGGCGCCGAACAATTCTTTTGCACGGTCGATGGCCAGTTGCTCAACCACGTCGACGTATTCGCAGCCGCCGTAGTAACGCTTGCCTGGGTAGCCTTCCGCGTATTTGTTGGTCAAGACCGAGCCTTGAGCTTCCATCACCGCTGGGCTGGTGTAGTTTTCCGAAGCGATCAGCTCGATGTGTTCTTCCTGGCGCTGAGCTTCTTGCTCCATGGCGGCAAAAAGGTCGGCGTCGAACTTGGCAAGTGTCAAATCACGGCTGAACATGGCGGTCCTCAAGGATCGGGGGGCAGAAAAGGAAGGCATTCTAACCCAATGGGTATTAACTGGCATATGAAAGCGATTCACGGCGTGCGTGATCACGTTGCAAGCTTGAAACCATAGGCCTGCAATTGCTTGACCAGCAGGTGCGCGGGCATGGGCCGGCCAAACAGGTAGCCCTGAATTTCGTCGCAACCGTGTTCGCGCAGGAATTCGAGCTGCTCGTGGGTCTCGACGCCTTCAGCGATCACCGCCAGATTGAGGCTGTGGGCCATTGCAATAATGGCGCGGACAATTTGCGCATCCTGCTCGCCTGACGGCAAGCCGTCGACGAACGTGCGGTCGATCTTGAGCACGTCAATCGGGAACTGTTTGAGGTAGTTAAGCGACGAATAACCCGTGCCGAAGTCGTCAACGGCAATGCTCAGACCGAGGTTCTTCAGGCTGGCGAGAATTTGCAGCGCTTCGCTGACTTCACGCATCAAGATGCTTTCGGTCAGTTCCAGCTCAAGGCACGCCGGGGAGAGCCCGGTTTCTTTGAGGATGCTGGCGATCCGCGTGCCAAGCTGGCCGTCCGAAAATTGCCGTGCCGAGATGTTGACCGAGACTTTAGGCACGCGCACTTTCTCTTGGTGCCAGCGCTTGAGCTGGCGGCACGATTCGGCCAGCACCCAGTCACCGACATCCACCACCAGCCCCAACTCTTCCAGCACCGGGATAAAGTCCCCCGGCGGTACCAGCCCGCGCCGTGGGTGGTTCCAGCGCAGCAGCGCTTCAACCCCGGTCAGGCGTTTGCCGTCGCCACTGAATTGCGGCTGGTAATAGAGGATAAATTCTTGCTGTTCCAGCGCATGGCGCAGGTCGCTTTCCAGCTCCAGGCGTTCCAGGGCGCTGGCGTTCATGTCGGCCTGATAGAACTGGAAGTTGTTTTTGCCGCGCTCTTTGGCGTGATACATCGCGGTGTCGGCGTTTTTCATCAGTTGGCTGAGTTCGTTGCCGTCCTGCGGGCTCAAGGCGATGCCGATACTGGCGGTGACGAAAAACTCGCGGCTCTCAAGAACGAACGGTTGCACCAGGCTGGCGAGGATTTGCTCAGCCACCCCGACCGCCCGGTTGAGCGCCATGACGCGGGTGGCGCGGGGCTGCAAGAGCAGAGTGAATTCGTCGCCGCCCATGCGCGCAACGGTGTCGTCGTCATCCACGCAGGCCAACAGGCGCGTGGCCATATCTTTGAGCATGCGGTCGCCCGCGGCGTGGCCTAGCGAGTCGTTGATCGGCTTGAAGCGGTCAAGGTCGAGGAACATCAACACCACCCACGACTTGTTCCGTTCGGCCTGCTGCAAGGCGGTGTGCAGGCGGTCCTGGAACAACGTGCGGTTAGGCAGGTGCGTCAGGGCGTCGTAGTAGGCCAGGCGGTGGATGCGTTGTTCGCTGGCCTTGCGCTCGCTGATGTCGCTGAAGAAGCACACATAGCTGGCCAGGTCGCCTTCGTCGTCGAACACCGCCGTAATCCCGACCCACGCCGGGTAATGTTCGCCATTGCGACGCTTGAGCCACACTTCACCTTCCCATGTGTTGTGCTGATTCAGTTGCTTGATCACGTACTGCAAGTGCGCTTGCTGCTGTTCATCGACAGTCAGCAGGTTCGGCAGTTGGTCGAGTACCTGCTCAACGGAGTAGCCGCTCACCCGGCTAAAGGCTTCGTTGGCTTGCACGATGTAGCCCGCCGGGTCGGTGATCAGGATGGCCGAGGTGGAATGCTCAAACACCGTGGCAGCCATGCGCAGGTCTTTTTCGGCGCTGCGTTGCTGACTGATATCACGGGCAACGCCGAGCAGGCCTTCGAACTTGTCGTGCTCATCCCACACCAGAATCAGACGCAGCTCCACCGGAATTTTGCGCCCGTCAGCACGCACACAGTCGAGCAGGAACAGTTGGGTCTGCAGTTGGGTGCGCAGGGCCGCCAGTTGGGCCGGCTTGTCGAGCGCGCTCTTGACCCGTTCGATCAGGCTGTACAGGCCTGTCAGCTGCTGTGGTTTGGCGATGGTGGCTTGCCAGCCGTGTTTGAGCACCCATTCGGCGTCATGGCCCAACACGGTTTCGATCGAGGGGCTGACGTAGTTGAGTTGCAGGCTGTTGTTGGTAGAGAAAATCACGTCGCTGATGCTCTCGGCCAGCATCCGGTAGCGATGCTCGCTGTCGCGCAAGGACTCGCTGGCTTCGATTTGGTCGGTAATGTCTTTGGCGACCCCGACAATGCGCGTCACTTGGTCGCCCGTGCCGCGGGCCAGGGCTTGCTCGCGAATATCAAAGCGGCGCCACACCCCGCTGTGGTGGCGAAAGCGCAGTTGGCAGTCGAGTTGCTGGGCATAGCCGCCGTCGCGTTGTTGTTGGCGCAGTTGGCTGTAATGCTCGGCGTCTTCGGGGTGCAGCAACAGCTCCCAGAAGTACGGCCCCATTTGCTGCAATTCAACGCTGCTGTAGCCCAGGGTTTGGCCCAAATGGTGGTTGCTGAAGATCATTCGCTGGCTGATCACGTTCTGCACGTACAGGTGGTCAGGTACGGTGCGCACCACATCCGACCAGAAGCTTTCCCGCTCTTGCAGTGACAGCTCGATGAGCTTGCGGCTGGTGATGTCACTGAGGCTCAGAATGACCGCGTGGTAGTCCTGTCGGTCTTCGGGCAGACGCAGCACCAACCATAAATGCTGGTCATGGCCTTGGGCATCAGTAAGGGTTATTTCCAGTTCAAGCTGGTGCTGCTGTTCAAGCACCGCTTCAACCAACTGATAACCAATGGCTGAGGGGTTGGCCGGGCAGCCGTTGATCAGTTTTATCCAGGCTTCATGGCCCGAGCTGATGCCCAGCAGTTGCAACGCCACCTGGTTCACTTCGGTGACGCGCAGTTGTTCAAATAACTGGCGCCGCCGTTCGGGGTTGTCTTGCAGCCATTGCTTGAGCGCCTCGCGGTCGTGGAGTTTTTCGCGCTCCAGCAGGCCTGGCAAACCGGCCAGGTCCAGCACACACAAGGCCACGCCGGTGCCTTCGAAAATGTCGTGGTAGCGCCGCCGACCTTCATGCAGTTGCCGTTGGCGCCGGCGCATGTTGAGCAGCGCCAGCAGCGGCAATGACGAGAACATCAGGCCCAGCAGGCATTTGCCGATCAGGCCGGGTAGCAAATGCGCCTTGGCTTCGTTGCGGTCGAACAGGCCGCGCAGTTCCCAGTCGCTGTGGCTCAGAGGCACCAGCAGCACCGTCGAGGCTTCGTCGCCCGGAGTGACAGTGCTGGCGCTGGAGGCGGTTGCCATACGGCTGAGCACGGTGTCGGTCTGGCCGTTTTCGATCAGCCATTGCGGACGGTTCTTCTCGGCGGTTCGGCGCGTCAGCGAGTGCAGCATGCCGGTGCTCAGGCGCAGCAGCCAATACCCGTTGAAGGTGTCGTTAGGCGGGCGCAAGCGCAGGTAAATGACGCTGGCATCACGGTTATTGCCATAGTAATAGACATCGCCCCGGCCTTGCGGCGGGTTACTGCGTACCCACTCTTTCAAAAAGGCCGCGTCGTGGCTGGCGCTGTTGCTGTCGAGCACGATATCGCCAGCAGGGCTGAGCAAGGCCAGGCTCTGTACGTTGGGCACGGCCGCACGCAGTTGATTGACCACGGCTTGCTGCTGGCTTTGGGTGCGGGGGAGTTCGTAAAGCGGGAGCTGGTTGAGGGCGGTTTCGGCCTTGAGCGCCAGGCTCAAACTGATGTGGTCAGCCAGGTCGGCACTGTAATGGACGCTGGCCAGATGCTCTTGTTCGAGGGTTTCCTGGAACTGTTCAATTAATAACCAAATCAGGATCCCCAGCAAAAACAGCACCAGCGCAGCCAAGGCACCCTTTAACGTCCCGCGCACGGGTGGGCCAAGGGTTTGGCCTGGCACATGGGTGAGTGTTGGCGGAGCTACATTAGGCAAGCTGCGATCCTGCGGTTTGGCGACTAAGGTGCAACACGTATTATTAGCTGGACGCGTACGGGACGGCTAGCATGCCTTGGGTCGTGGCAAAGTGCCAGTGCCGTGGCTCGCGCTGGTTTGCCCTGTCCCGCGCATTCAGGTAGCTTTGCCGGTTACGCGAGGGCATTTTAGCTCCTACACTCAGGCTTTTTCTGCGAGCAGGCATTGATCCGTTCAATTTCTGTCTTTGTGCTATGGCCTGATCAGGGCATCGCTCGCGCCTTATTCATCAGTCACTGACGCTAGGTTATCCATGGCTCAATACGTTTTCACCATGCATCGGCTGAGTAAGGTTGTTCCGCCGAAGCGGGAAATCCTGAAAAACATCTCCTTGTCGTTCTTCCCTGGCGCCAAAATCGGCGTACTGGGCCTGAACGGTTCGGGTAAATCTACTCTGTTGAAAATCATGGCTGGCGTCGACACCGAGTTCGACGGTGAAGCCCGTCCAATGCCAGAGCTCAACGTGGGCTACTTGCCGCAAGAGCCGCAACTGGACGCCAGCAAAACCGTGCGTGAAGTGGTCGAAGAAGCGGTGAGCGTGATCAAGGATGCGCAAGCGCGTCTGGATCAGGTTTACGCTGAATACGCCGACCCGGATGCCGACTTCGACAAGCTGGCCGCTGAACAGGCCAAGCTCGAAGCGATCCTGCAAGCCGGTGACGGCCACAACCTTGAGCGTCAGCTCGAAGTGGCAGCCGATGCCCTGCGCCTGCCAGCCTGGGACGCCAAAATTGAACACCTCTCGGGTGGTGAGAAGCGCCGTGTGGCCCTGTGCCGCCTGCTGCTGTCGGCTCCGGACATGCTGTTGCTCGACGAACCAACCAACCACCTGGACGCCGACTCGGTGGCCTGGCTTGAGCACTTCCTGCACGACTTCCCGGGTACCGTGGTTGCGATTACGCACGACCGTTACTTCCTGGACAACGTTGCAGGCTGGATTCTGGAACTCGACCGCGGCGCCGGTATTCCTTACGAGGGCAACTACTCGGGTTGGCTTGAAGCCAAGTCCGACCGTCTGGCCCAGGAATCCAAACAGCAGTCGGCCCATGAAAAGGCCATGAAAGACGAGCTGGAATGGGTCCGTAAAGGCGCCAAGGCGCGTCAGTCCAAGTCCAAGGCGCGTCTGCAACGCTTCGAAGAACTGCAATCGCAGGAATTCCAGAAGCGCAGCGAAACCAACGAAATCTACATCCCGGCCGGTCCGCGCCTGGGTGACAAAGTGATCGAGTTCAAGAACGTGTCCAAGGGTTACGGCGATCGCGTGCTGATCGACAACCTGTCGTTCGTGATGCCTAAAGGCGCCATTGTCGGCGTGATCGGTGGTAACGGTGCCGGTAAGTCGACCCTGTTCCGCATGCTGATGGGCAAAGAGCAGCCGGACTCGGGCAGCATCGAAGTGGGTGACACCGTGCAACTGGCGTGTGTTGACCAAAGCCGTGATGACCTGGATGGCAGCAAGACCGTGTTCCAGGCGATTTCTGATGGTTCCGATGTGATCCGCATCGGCAACTACGAAATCCCGTCGCGTACCTACGTAGGTCGTTTCAACTTCAAAGGTGGCGATCAGCAGAAGTTCGTCAAGGACCTGTCCGGTGGTGAGCGTGGTCGCTTGCACCTGGCCCTGACCTTGAAAGAGGGCGCCAACGTGCTGCTGCTCGACGAACCGTCCAACGACCTTGACGTTGAGACCTTGCGTTCGCTCGAAGAAGCGCTGCTGGACTTCCCGGGCGCTGCGATTGTGATCTCTCACGATCGGTGGTTCCTTGACCGCGTCGCGACTCACATCCTGGCGTACGAAGACGACTCGCAAGCGGTCTTCTTTGAAGGCAACTACACCGAGTACGAAGCTGACCGTAAAAAGCGCCTCGGCGAAGCGGCCGCCCAGCCGCACCGTGTGCGTCACAAAAAACTGGCCCAGTAAGGCCGGTTTGCATGAAAAACGGAGCCCCTCGGGGCTCCGTTTTTTTTGGTGCCCCCCCGTAATTTGCGTGTTTTTATTTGTGCAAAACTGGGTACATAAATCACTTTTTTGGTGCGCAAAAACCGCATAAAACCGGGGCTATTTATATAAAAGCACCATTTAAATTCATAACTGCGACATTTTGCGCTGTCGCGGTGCGGCATGACTTGATAAAGTTCTGGCCAATCTCCGTTTAACGACAACAAATTTGCCGAGACTTTTCCCATGATCGAATCCGTCGACCACTTCCTTGCCCGCCTGAAAAAACGTGACCCGGACCAGCCAGAATTCCACCAGGCGGTGGAAGAAGTCCTGCGCAGTTTGTGGCCGTTTCTTGAAGCCAATCCGCATTATCTGACTTCAGGCATTCTGGAACGCATCTGCGAACCCGAGCGTGCAATTGTGTTTCGCGTGTCATGGGTCGACGACGAAGGCAAAGTCCGCGTTAACCGTGGTTTCCGCATCCAGATGAACAGCGCGATTGGCCCGTACAAGGGCGGCTTGCGCTTCCATCCGTCGGTGAACCTGGGCGTGCTGAAGTTCCTGGCGTTTGAACAGACCTTCAAAAACTCCCTGACCTCGTTGCCTATGGGCGGCGGTAAAGGCGGCTCGGATTTCAACCCCAAGGGCAAGAGCGACGCTGAAGTGATGCGTTTCTGCCAGGCGTTTATGAGCGAGCTGTACCGCCACATTGGTTCTGACGTTGACGTACCAGCGGGCGATATTGGCGTGGGGGCGCGCGAAATCGGCTTTATGTTTGGTCAATACAAACGCCTGAGCAACCAGTTCACCTCGGTGCTGACCGGCAAGGGCATGAGCTACGGCGGCAGCCTGATTCGCCCGGAAGCCACCGGTTTTGGCTGCGTGTACTTCGCCCAGGAAATGCTCAAGCGCAGCGGCCAGCGCATTGATGGCAAACGCGTGGCGATCTCCGGTTCCGGCAACGTGGCGCAGTACGCGGCGCGCAAGGTCATGGACCTGGGCGGCAAAGTGATTTCGCTGTCGGACTCCGAAGGCACCCTGTATTGCGAAGCGGGCCTGAACGATGAACAGTGGGACGCGCTGATGGACCTCAAAAACGTCAAACGTGGCCGCATCAGCGAGTTGGCCAGCCAGTTTGGCCTGGAGTTCCTGGCCGGCCAGCACCCGTGGAACCTGGCGTGCGATATCGCCCTGCCATGCGCCACGCAAAACGAACTGGACGCCGACGCGGCCCGTACGCTGTTGAGCAATGGCTGCCTGTGCGTGGCCGAAGGCGCGAACATGCCGACCACCCTTGAGGCGGTTGATCTGTTTATCGAGGCGGGCATTCTGTTTGCGCCGGGCAAAGCCTCAAACGCAGGCGGCGTGGCCGTGAGCGGGCTGGAAATGTCGCAAAACGCCATGCGCCTGTTGTGGACGGCCGGTGAAGTGGACAACAAGCTGCACAACATCATGCAGTCCATCCACCACGCGTGCGTGCACTACGGCGAAGAAAACGGCCGTATCAACTACGTCAAAGGCGCGAACATCGCAGGTTTCGTCAAAGTGGCTGACGCCATGCTGGCTCAAGGCGTGGTGTAAGCCGGTTCGATCGCGAGGATCTCGACCTGCAGATCGCCTGCAGGCCGGATCCACAGCACTTCATCACCCAACTGCGCGCCCAACAGCGCACGGCCTAGCGGTGAGCCCCAGTTAATCAGGCCTTGCGCCGCATCGGCCTGATCTTCCCCGACCAATTGCACGCGTTTTTGCGTGCCGTGTTCATCGACGTACGTCACCCAACTGCCAATCTGCACCTTGTGCGTTGATGTCGCCGGGGCGACCACGTGTGCGCTGTGCAGGCGCTGATTGAAGTAACGCAGGTCGCGTTCCATATCGGCCAGGTGTTGTTTATCAGGCAAGTCTTTGCGGGCGGCCTCCTGGCTGTGCAGGCGTTGCAACTCGGCGACCTTGGCTTGCAGTTGCTCAAAGCCAAGGGCTGTGACGTAGTTCGGCTGTTCGCTGACCTGACGCTCAACCGGCGTATCAGCCTGATTGGCGGCGCTGTCTTCGTTTACAAATGCACGGCTCATGATGGCAGTCCCTTTGTTAACCGTTAGCCCTTGTAGGAGCGAGCTTGCTCGCGATCTTTTGCCTTTAAAGATCAAAAGCTCGCGAGCAAGCTCGCTCCTACTAGTGTGGGTGGCATCAGTAGTGATACCACTTGAGTTCGAGCATCACTTCGTTGACCGGTGAGGCAAGGTGGCTGAACTCACGTTGCGCGGTCAACCGCAGGCCGAGATTACGGGAGATTTCCCATTGCTGATTCAGGCTCAGGCTACGGCGCACTTCGCCGTTGGTGAAGTAATCGGCCTTGGTTTCCAGGCTCAGGTTGCCCACCGGGTTACGCCACAACACGCCGGTGTTGTAGCCCGCCGCCGGTGAAACAAACGCGGCGAAGTCGTTGTTGTGCTCGACCCGCACGGTGCCCAGGGCAAAGCCCAGCAGGTTGTCGCTTAACTGCCAGGTGCCGCCTGCGCCGCCGTTGACGTGGGTGACCAGGCGTTCATTGCCATGCTTGCCGAGCACCCGCTCAAGGCCGCCACCCACTTGCCATGACCAGGGTTGCAGCAGGGCGTTACGCGGGGTCAGGGAGCGAATGTTGGCCAGGTCCAGTTGCTGGACTTGCCATTTATTGCCCTCGTACTGGCGCAGCTTGAGCTGGAGGATTTCAATCTGCGCGCCCAGCGGAAAGCCCGGCGCGTTGTCGTTGAGGTCGTGGTAGGCCATGCGCAGGCCGTATTCGGCGAACGCTTTGTCATCGCGGCTGCCCGCGCCCAGTTGCCAGGTGCGTGACTCGTGGCCGTTTTCGGGAAGCTCGGGGCGTTCGACTTGCAGCTCTGGCGCCGGGTTCTGGTTGATGGCGCGCAGCAGTTCATAGCTGCGCTGCGAGCGCCCGGTGTCGCGCTCAAGGCCATTGGCCCGGTAGCGTTCAAGGCGATAGGCTGCGTCGATAATCAGTGCCTGACGCGCTTTGGGCAGCGCCATGAAGGTCGGGTTCTGCAATTGCGTCTGATCGGCGCTGACTTGCAGTACCCATTGCTGTTCTTCGGGGTCGAGCACTTTGGCGCGGTCCAGCAGCTCGCGTTCGCGAGACGGGCGGTATTCGATGCTTTCTACCAGGCCCGCTTCTTTGACCGCTTTAACCGTGTCGGTGGGGATCGCTGTCAGCGGGAACTGGGTGGTCAATTGCAAGCCGGGGCGGGCCACTTGCAGCAGTTCAAGCAGGCGGTAGGAGCAATTTTCATCGAAGAAAAAGTAATCGAACTGAATTTGTTTCAGCTCCCATACATGTTCAACCATGCGTTGGGTTTCTTCGGGGGTCAGGTTGAGTCGGTATTCCCACAGGTCGCGGTTTTCCAGGCTGCGGTATTCCGAGAGTTTTTCCTGGTAGGGGACCAGGGCAAACAGGCCGGGGTAACCACCGGCCAAGCCTTTCCAGGCATACAGAATGCTGTTGTCGGAGCCTTCGATGTAGGCGCCAAAGTTGATCGCGTAGCTGAGCAGCGCGGTTTTGTTGCTTTGCACATCGGCCTGGTCAATGCGCAGCAAGGTGTGGCCGAACATGGACGACGGGCTGTTGAGGTACGCCGCCGGGAAGATCATCACTGTGCTGTGCGGCGCGACGTCGGTGAACCACTGGGTGAACTCTGCGCATTCAACCTTGGGCAGGTCGTTGAGGTTCAGTTGCGCTTTGAGCCAGCGGGTGCGGGCCGGGTATACGCACTGCGGGTGTTTGTCGCCCAGGCTCACCGGGGCATACAACGCCTCAACGGTAGCGCGCAGTTCGGCGTCGGGGTGGTGGGCGCCGTCGGCGGCCAGAAAGAATTTGTCGTCGCTGACATAGCTGCGCCAGCCGCCCAGTTTGCGGGCCTCGTAATGGCCTAAAGAAATCCAGAACGGGTCGTTGGCGAGTTGCTGCAAACGTTGATTGTCGATTTGAGGCGCGGCGTACAGCGGGGCGCAGGCACAGAGCGCCAGATAGGCAAGGCGTTTGAGCATGGTGAGCAACTGTTGTCAGGCGAATGGAATTGAAACAGAAGTACCCGCTCCCGAAGGAGCGGGCAAGTCTCAGTTACGACGCAACGGTTGCGTACTTGGACAGGCGGGCATCGCCTTTGAGAACAGCCAGTGTGTTGGTGTGCACATCGTCAGCAGTTACGTCAGCCTTGCTGAAGATTTGCTGGAAGTGCTCGTGGGTGACAGCGGCAAAATGCTCGCGGTCTTCAGGGGCCACACCCAGTACCACCGCGTAGGTGGTCAGTGCTTCGCCGTTGCCTTTGGCCATGTCTTCGGACAGCTCGTTCATCATGCCATTCATGGCAATCCACGATTTGCCGCCGTAAGTCAGGGCGTCTTTGGTGGTACAGCCGTTAGTACCTGAGGTCATGCCGAAGGTCGCGTTACCGGAGGTGCCGTTGGTGGTGGAGGCCAGGAAGTGGGCGGGGGTGCCGCGCTGACCTTCAAACAGCATGTTGCCCCAACCGCAGTTCGGGCCGCCGGGTGCTTGCGCCATGGCGTTGAGGGAAACCACTGTAAAGAGAGTGCCGAGAAGAATCCGTTTCATATCATTGTTCTCTATGCGTGCAACCAATGGACAAGGGTATCTGGCCGTCATTAGCCAGAACGGGCCGGTTATCAATCCAGCCTCGCAACACTTAGGAGTCTAGGCACGATCAGCAGGTTCCGTGGTTTTTTGTAAAACAATCGTTGAGCGGGAGGTTTTTTCGCCCGCAAACATTGGGCCCCGATAATTCAGGTGTAACGCGCCTTGCCAGTGGCGTACAGCCAGCGCCAGAATGCTGCCATCTGCCCTGCCTGATGTAAGGAAGCCCGATGCCTGATTCTGTTGCTGCCAGCCTGCGTCTAGCGCCTGACGCGCTAACCCGTCCTTTTTCCGCTGAACAGTTCAGCTTCTCGACCACCAATGATTTAGAACCCTTTCGCGGCATTCTCGGCCAGGAGCGCGCGGTCGAAGCCTTGCAGTTTGGTGTGGCCATGCCACGTCCGGGGTACAACGTATTTGTGATGGGCGAGCCGGGTACGGGGCGCTTCTCGTTTGTGAAGCGCTACCTCAAGGCTGAAGGCAAGCGCCTCAAGTCGCCCAGCGACTGGGTGTACGTCAATAACTTTGATGAACCCCGTGAGCCGCGCGCGCTGGAGCTGCCGGCAAGCACGGCGGGCGCCTTTATCGCAGACATTAACGGCCTGATCGACAACCTGCTGGCGACGTTTCCGGCGGTGTTTGAGCACCCGACTTACCAGCAGCGCAAAAGCGCCATCGACCGGGGTTTCAACCAGCGCTACGACCGTGCGCTGGATGTGATCGAGCGTCTGGCGCTGGAAAAGGGCGTGGCCCTGTACCGCGACAGCAGCAACGTGGCCTTCACCCCGATGAGTGACGGCAAGGCGCTGGATGAGGCCGAGTTTTCGCAGCTACCGGAAGAAGAACGTGAGCGTTTTCACGAGGACATAGCCGGGCTTGAAGAGCGTCTCAATGAGGAGCTGGCGAGCCTGCCGCAGTGGAAACGTGAGTCAAACAACCAACTCCGCCAACTGAACGAAGAAACCATCACCCTGGCCCTGCAGCCCCTGTTGTCGCCGTTATCGCAGAAGTACGCCGAAAATGGCGCGGTGTGCGGCTACTTGCAGGCCATGCAGGTGTACCTGCTTAAAACGGTGGTGGAGCAACTGGTCGACGACAGCAAAACTGACGCCCAGGCGCGCAAGCTGCTGGAAGAGCAGTACCTGCCGAGCCTGGTGGTGGGCCAGCCGATGAGCGGCGGCGCGCCGGTGGTGTTCGAGCCGCACCCGACCTACGACAACCTCTTTGGCCGCATCGAATACAGCACCGACCAAGGCGCGCTGTACACCACCTACCGACAATTGCGCCCGGGTGCCTTGCACCGTGCCAACGGCGGCTTTTTGATCCTTGAAGCTGAAAAAATGCTCAGCGAGCCGTTTGTCTGGGATGCGCTGAAGCGTGCGTTGCAGTCGCGCAAATTGAAAATGGAATCGCCGCTGGGCGAACTGGGGCGCATGGCCACCGTGACCTTGAGCCCGCAGGTGATCCCGCTGCAGGTCAAGGTCATCATCATCGGTGCCCGTCAGTTGTACTACACGCTGCAAGACCTGGACCCGGACTTCCAGGAGATGTTCCGGGTGCTGGTGGACTTCGACGAAGACATCCCGATGGTCGATGAAAGCCTGGAGCAGTTCGCCCAGTTGCTGACCACGCGCACATCAGAAGAAGGCATGGCGCCGCTGACGGCAGGCGCGGTGGCGCGTCTGGCGACCTACAGCGCGCGTCTGGCCGAGCATCAGGGGCGCTTGTCGGCGCGCATTGGCGACCTGTTCCAACTGGTTAGCGAAGCGGACTTTATCCGCCATCTGGCCAACGATGAAATGACCGATGCGGGCCACATTGAACGTGCCCTCAAGGCTAAGGCGACCCGGACCGGGCGCGTGTCGGCGCGTATTCTGGACGACATGCTGGCGGGGATCATTCTGATCGACACCGACGGTGCGGCGGTGGGCAAGTGCAACGGGCTGACCGTGCTGGAAGTCGGTGACTCGGCATTCGGTGTGCCGGCGCGGATTTCGGCCACGGTGTATCCGGGGGGCAGCGGCATTGTCGACATTGAGCGCGAGGTTAACCTCGGGCAGCCGATTCACTCCAAAGGGGTGATGATTTTGACCGGCTATCTGGGCAGCCGCTATGCCCAGGAGTTCCCGCTGGCGATCTCGGCGAGCATTGCCCTGGAACAGTCGTACGGCTACGTCGATGGCGACAGCGCTTCGTTGGGTGAGGCCTGCACGTTGATTTCGGCACTCTCCAAAACGCCGCTCAAGCAGTGCTTTGCGATCACCGGTTCGATCAACCAGTTTGGTGAAGTGCAGGCGGTTGGCGGGGTGAACGAGAAGATCGAAGGCTTCTTCCGGCTCTGCGAAGCCCGCGGCCTGACCGGGGAGCAGGGGGCGATCATTCCGCAAGCCAACGTCGCCACCTTGATGCTCGATGAGAAGGTGCTCAAGGCCGTGCGTGAAGGCAAGTTCCACGTGTACGCGGTGCGTCAGGCGGACGAGGCCTTGAGCCTGCTGGTGGGCGAGCCTGCCGGTGAGCCGGATGAAGAGGGCCAGTTCCCGGAAGGCAGCGTCAACGCTCGGGTGGTTGAGCGTTTGCGGGTGATTGCCGAAATGATCAACGACGACGACCTCAAAGAAGCCGAGAAAGAACTGCTGGCCGAAGCCCTGGCGGCGAAAAAGCCGGCTTGACCCCATGGCGTCTGTAGTCGCTGCCGAAGCATGAGGCTGCGAGATGTGCCAAACGACCGTCAGACGGCGGTCCTGCGGCCCGCATCGCAGCCTTCGTTCCTCGTCAGCGGCTACAAGAGCCGTTGCGGGCAGGTGTTAAGCCGTTGGTCTTAGCGCCTTCTGCGGGTGGGGTTTTGCTTCTATGCTCAGGTAAGTGTCGTCTGAGACAGGCTCTACGAGGGGCGCCGCCATGTCGCGCAACCTTTGCCTTACCCGCCAATGTCTGGGGCTGGAAACCCGCATTGAGTGCAGTATTCGCCCTTTGGCAGGCAATACCGGCCTGTGGGCACTGCTGTTCGCGGCAGGTTTGTCGGGCGAGCAGCCAACCACGATCAAATCTCAGGGCCCGTTTCGCGGCCCGTTTGTGGCCGAAACCATTTTGCAATCTATTGTTGAAAGCCTGACGCTGCACGGCTATCGGTTAGCCGATACGCCGCAAATCTGGTGCCTGCATGTGCAGGCCCAGTTGCGTCAGATCAATGGCGAGCGGCGCCCGGCTTCACGCTGAGGCACCTGTCAGCGCGGTGGCGTGACTTCAGGGACTTTCTCCAGCTTGGCCTCAAAGCCATACTCCACGGGCTCCAGAGCGGTGCGTGCGTAGCTCTCGATCTGGGTCGGGTGGCCGTAGAAGTAGTGCACGTCGAAGATGGCCGGGCCATTGGGTTCTTCGCTGTGGCTGACGGCCAGGACTTCCTTGAGGTAGTTGCCGGTATCGTCCTTGGCATAAAAGCGCCAGGCATCGGACGGGAACTGCGCCTGATCGACCACCAGTGCGTTGCCTTTTAGCTCCAGCCCTTTGGGCAGGTGGGCGACGTCCAGGGTTTGTTTGGCAATGTCGGCCACATACAGCGGCATTGAGCCGATGGCGTAGGCCGGGGTTTCCGGGAACAGGTTGAGGTCGTAGGTGATGACGCCGGTTTTCGGGTCGGCATCGAAGGCTTCGGCCGGCAGTTCCAGTGGTTCGCCGCGTTTGCCGTTCTGGTCTTCTGCAAAGAAGGTTACGGGGGTGTCAGCCGAGTCAGGCAGTTCGCCCAGCAGTTCGTCATTGAAGGTCGGCGGGTGGCTGAACTCCAGGGTGGCGGCGCTGGCGTCATCGACCGACTGGCTGATGACCACGCTTTTTTTCAGTTGCTCGGGGTCCAGGGTGGCGTCTTTGAGGTAATTGACGGCTTGGTCGTCATACACCACCACCGACAGCGGCAGCGCCTGGATGTCTTTGCCTACAACGTTTTTGTCGAGTCGCACCACGGGCAGGTCGAGGGTCTTGCGGGTGACGTTGGCGGTCGAGAAGTCGAGCACGCTGATGTCGACGTTTTCAATCGGGCCGTTGAAATACACCTTGCTGTAGTGATGCGGGTGTTGGCTATCAAAGGCTTTTTGTTCGTCGTCGAGCTTTTTGCTGAACTCATCGCTCCAGGCTGTTTGCTTGAGCATTTCAGCCAGTTGCTCTTGGTAGAACGCCAGTTGCTCGGCGTTTTCGTCGATGGAGCCTGCACGGGCCAGGTATTGCCCGGTTGCATCGCGGGCCTGGATGATCAGCGGGTTGAGTTCGGTATCGCGTACGGCTTCGGCCAGCGGGGCGCTGTTGTTGATGTCGACTTCCGCAAAGTTTTTACCCAGCGCCAGCAGAGTGACGCTGATGTTGCCCTCGGTGCGGGTTTTACCCACGTCTTTGCTGGTGAGGGTGACGTTGACCACTTTGCCGGGTGCGATGACCTCGGCTTCGCCGTGCAGCGTGACGGGCTGAGGCTGCTGGATGTTCGAGGTTTCGACGCCGTCGATGTAGGGGTAGGTGATGGTCAGGTCGTCAGGGTTGCTCAGGTTGGCGCTGGAGGGGCTGAGCTGGATCCCGGAATCGGTTTCTGACCATTCCGCCTGGAACGGCACCACTTGCTTGTTGCTCAGCGTCACGGACTGCCATTCCAGCGCATGCGGGAACGGAAAATCGGACTCGTTGTTCTGGCTGAAGGGGAAGATCGGCTCCAGATCGGTCAGGTAATCGGAGCTGGAGTTTTTGCGCACCACAAACAGGCCGTTGATGTACGTGTCGCTCAGGGCCTGGCTGTTGGGGTAGTGCTTGAGTTGCGCGAGTTCATCAGTGCCGTATTCGGTGTCGACCGGTTTGCCGTCCAGCTTGATGCGGGCGCGCTCCAGCAGCAGCAATGAGCCGCCGAGGTCGGCCACGGCGTCTTTAAGCTGCGGGTCCTTGATGGCATCGAGGCTCTTTTCGAACGCTGCGGTTCTTTCTTCCAGGCTGGCCTGTGGGTGTTTGTCGCCAGGCGAACAGCCGCCCGTCATGAGCAAAGCGGTGGAAAGCCCGAGACAGACCAAGGGGAATCGCAGATACATTGTTCAGTTTTCCTGTCCGTAAACGATGCTGATGAGGTCGACACTAGCAGAAAATGTTTTTACTGACTGTGTCTGCTGCTTTATCTCTGCCCATTTGTGGCTGATATACTCGCGCCCATTTTTTTTACAGCCTGCGAGATTCAATGGAACGCTTTATCGAAAATGCAATGTACGCCTCACGCTGGATTTTGGCGCCGATTTACTTCGGGTTATCCCTGGGTTTACTGGCGTTGGCGTTGAAATTCTTCCAGGAAGTGTTTCACGTTATCCCAAACGTGTTCGCGCTAACTGAATCGGACTTGATCCTGGTCATTCTGTCGCTGATCGACATGGCGCTGGTAGGCGGCCTGTTGGTGATGGTGATGATCTCGGGCTACGAGAACTTTGTCTCGCAACTGGACATCGACACCAACAAAGAGAAGCTTAGCTGGCTAGGCACCATGGACTCTACCTCGCTGAAGATGAAAGTCGCAGCGTCGATTGTGGCCATTTCCTCGATCCACCTGCTGCGGGTGTTCATGGATGCGCGCAACATCGAAACCCAATACCTGATGTGGTACGTGATTATCCACATGACGTTTGTGGTGTCGGCGTTCGCCATGGGCTACCTCGACAAGCTGACCAAGCACTGATGTGGTTGTCGTGACGGGCAGCACACGAACCCGGGCTGCGAAGGCTTTGGGGGCTGTGGTAGTCTGCTCGCCCTTTTTTGGTTTTGGGCGGCTGGGAGAAAGCGGTTGAAAAACGGCTTTTTTGAGTCGCTCTATAGCGGAGCAGTGTTATGTCCGAAGTAAATCTGTCGACCGACGAAACGCGCGTTAGCTACGGCATTGGCCGTCAGCTGGGTGACCAGCTGCGCGACAACCCGCCACCGGGTGTTAGCCTGGACGCCATCCTGGCGGGCCTGACCGACGCTTTCGCGGGCAAAGAAAGCCGTGTTGGCCAGGAAGAGATGTCGGCCAGCTTCAAAGTGATCCGCGAGATCATGCAAGCTGAAGCGGCTGCCAAGGCAGAAGCGGCAGCAGGCGAAGGCAAGGCTTTCCTGGCTGAAAACGCCAAGAAAGACGGCATCACCACGCTGGCTTCCGGCCTGCAATTTGAAGTTGTGACCGCTGGCGAAGGCGCCAAGCCAACCCGCGAAGACACCGTACGTGTTCACTACCACGGTACCCTGATCGACGGCACTGTGTTCGACAGCTCCTACGAGCGCGGCCAGCCTGCTGAATTCCCGGTTGGCGGCGTGATCGCTGGCTGGACCGAAGCCCTGCAACTGATGAACGCCGGCAGCAAATGGCGCATCTACGTGCCGAGCGAACTGGCTTACGGCGCGCAAGGCGTTGGCAGCATTGCTCCGCACAGCGTCCTGGTATTCGACGTTGAGCTGCTGGACGTTCTGTAAGCACACAGCGCTCTAGCTAACGGTAGGAGCGAGCTTGTCTCGCGATCTTTTGATCTTTTAAAAGATCGCGAGACAAGCTCGCTCCTACAGGGCCGTTTAGCTGCATCGTGCGGTCATATTTCTAT
>NZ_JASCPQ010000084.1:0-24425 GCF_029959305.1 Pseudomonas sp. PS01297 | reverse complement strand
GAGCTTGCTCGCGATCTTTTGGTCTTTAAAAGATCGCGAGCAAGCTCGCTCCTACAGGATCCGCGTTCGATTAGATGTATTCCTACAAAGCCTTGGCCAGCGGCGGCAGGTCGCCGGTGAGGCCCAGCGCCTGGCGCACGAACAGGGCTTTGGCTTCGGGCATTTGGTTGACCCATTTCAAGCCGGTGTTGCGCACCAGCCGTGCCGTCAGCGAGTCCGACTGGAACAAGCGTTCAAAGCCTTCCATGGCCGCCATCAGCGCCAGGTTGTGGGGCATGCGCCGCCGCTCGTAGCGGCTCAGCACCCGCACATCGGCCAGTCGCTCACCACGGTCCGCCGCGTGCAGCAGTACATCGGCCAGCACGGCGGCATCCAGAAAGCCCAAATTCACGCCCTGCCCGGCCAGCGGGTGAATGGTGTGCGCCGCATCACCGATCAGCGCCAGGCCTTCGGCCACGTAGCGTTTGGCATGGCGTTGGCGCAGCGGCACGCACACTCGTGGGTCGGCACTGAGCACCGTGCCCAAGCGGCCTTCAAAGGCAAATTCCAGTTCGCGGCAAAACCCCTCGTCGTCCAGCGCCATCAACGCCTGCGCTTGTTCCGGGGTAGTCGACCAGACGATTGAACACCAGTCTTGCTGCCCTTCGCGCTCCAGCGGCAAAAACGCCAGCGGGCCATGGTCGGTGAAGCGCTGCCAGGCGGTCTGCTGATGCGCCTGTGCGCAACGCACGCTGGTGACGATGGCGTGATGCTGGTAATCCCACTCGCGGGTCTCACAGCCGGTCAGACGGCGCACAGCCGAGTTCGCGCCATCGGCGGCGATCACCAGCGGCGCGCGCAAGGTGCGGCCATCGGCCAGGGTCAGCAGCCAGTCGTCAGCCGAACGGCGCATTTGTTCAAGGCGTGCATTGGCCAGCATCTGGATGTCGGAGTCTTGCAGACGCTCCAGCAACGCGTCCTGCACCACACGGTTTTCAACGATATGGCCCAGCACGTCAGCGTGCACACTGGCCGCCGAAAAGTGGATGTGCCCGGTGCCGCTGCCGTCCCACACGTGCATGTGCGAGTACGGGCTGGTGCGCCGTGCGCGAATACCCTCCCAGGCGCCGAGGCGTTGCAGGATGCGCTGGCTGGCGGCCGACAAGGCGCTGACCCGGGGTTCAAAGGTGTCTTGAGCGGTGAAGGGTTTGACGCTGAGCGGGCTGCCGTCGAGCAGCACCACGTTCAGCCCGCTGTCTTTGAGCGCCAGCGCCAAAGCGCTTCCGACCATTCCGGCCCCGACAATCAGCACATCTGCGCGCATTTCCATGCTTTAAGCCTGTCTCGCTAGCGGCCTGCGCCGCATCTAAAAAGGGTCGACACGGGGCACAGTAAACGCCCCGGCCGCTATCAGCTGTCTGCGCGCGTGCCCAGGCCCATGGCCTGACGGGCAAACCAGCGCTTGGCAGGCGGCAGTACATCGAGGCCCAGCAACCCCAGATTGCGGCCAAACGAAATCAGCGTCTGGTCACTGCCAAAAAGCCGCGTCACTTGATCGGAGAAGCCAATGGTCAACTGCTGGTCCAGCTGTTGACGTTGTTGATAACTCAGCAAGGTGGCCAGCTCGCCGGGCTTTTGCTCGCTGGTCAGCAAGGCATCGGCCAACGCCTGGGCGTCACGCAACGACAGGTTGAAGCCCTGACCGGCAATCGGGTGCAGGCTGTGCGCCGCGTTGCCCAGCACCACCAGGTGCGGACGCACCTGCTCTTCGGCCTCAACCAGCACCAGCGGGTACAAGTGGCGTGCGCCGACTTGTTCAAGAGTGCCCAGGCGATAGCCAAATACAGCCTGCAACTCGCTGAGGAAACTGCGCTCATCGAGTGCCGCCAGACGCTGAGCGTCCATGCCCAGGCGGGTCCAGACCAGCGCGCAGCGGTTGTCGGGCAACGGCAGTAAGGCCATCGGCCCTTCGTCGGTAAAACGCTCAAACGCCATGCCGTCATGGGGCTGGCTGGTGGTGATGTTGGCGATCAGCGCGCTCTGGTCATAAGGCCGCTTGCGCACATGAATGCCCAACTGCTCGCGCAGGCCGGAACGCCCGCCATCGGCCAGCACCGCCAAGTCGCAATCGAGGGTGGTTTCATCATTGAGAGTCAGGCGATAGCCATCCTCAAGCGGCTGCATGTGGATAACTTCAGCCGGGCATCGCCAACTGATGACGTCCGGGTCCAGACTTTTCCACAGGCATTGGCCGAGCCAGGCGTTTTCGACCACGTACCCGAGTGCGGGCACGCCTTCATCGCTGGCCGACAAGCGCGCGGTAGAGAAACGCCCGCGATCGGACACGTGAATGTCTTTGATCGGCTCGCCCCGTTCAACAATCGATTCCCACACGCCCAAGCGCTCATAAATAAGCCGGGCGCCATAGCTCAGCGCCGATGAACGGGCGTCGTAGCTCGGCTGGTAGGTGTTGCCGGGGGCGAAGGGTTCGATCAGCACGATCTTCCAGCCGCGCGCCTTGGCACCCGCTTGCAACGCCAGGGCCAGGCTGGCACCGACCAGGCCACCGCCAATAATTGCCAGATGCACGCGACTCATGCCGCGTTCGCCCGTGCGGCCGCCATCAAGGCTTCAATCTCGGCGACGGTTTTGGGCACGTCGCCAGTCAGGATTTCACAGCCATTTTTGGTGACCACCACGTCGTCCTCGATGCGCACGCCAATCCCGCGCCATTTTTTGGCGACGTGCGGGTTGTTCGGGCTGATGTAGATGCCGGGCTCAACGGTCAGGGTCATGCCGGGTTCCAGCACGCGCCACTCACCGCCCACTTTGTATTCGCCAACGTCATGCACATCGAGCCCCAGCCAGTGGCCAGCCCGGTGCATGTAAAACGCTTTGTAGGCTTCGCTGGCAATCAGCTCGTCAACGTCGCCTTGCAACAGGCCCAGTTCAACAAGCCCGGCGGTGATCACCTGAACGGTTATTTCGTGGGCCTGGTTCCAGTGTTTGTTCGGCGCGATTTCGCTGAACGCAGCTTCCTGCGCGGCCAGCACCAGCTCATAGATGGCTTTTTGCTCGGGGGAAAACTGACCGCTTACCGGGAACGTACGGCTGATGTCACTGGCGTAGCAGTCGATCTCGCAGCCCGCATCGATCAGCACCAGGTCGCCGTCCTTGAGCGGGGCGTCGTTTTCCTGGTAGTGCAGGATGCAGCTGTTATCACCCGATGCGACGATCGAGCCGTAAGCCGGCATTTTCGCGCCACTTTTACGGAATTCGTAATCCAGTTCGGCCTCCAGGCTGTACTCGTGCAGCCCGGCGCGGCTGGCCTGCATCGCACGGATGTGCGCGCGGGCCGATATTTGCGCCGCGTGGCGCATGACCTTGATCTCTGCCGCCGATTTATACAGACGCATGTCATGCAGCAGATGATCCAGCGCAACGAATTCGTTGGGCGGCTGGGCGCCGAGGCTGGCCTTGGAGCGAATGGTGTTGATCCACTCCATGAGGTGGCGGTCGAACTCGGGGTTGTTGCCCATCGCCGAATACACCCGGTCGCGGCCTTCAATCAGCCCCGGCAAAATGTCGTCAATATCGGTGATCGGGAAGGCATCGTCCGCGCCATAGTCACGCATGGCGCCCTCTTGCCCGGCGCGCAAACCGTCCCACAATTCGCGTTCGGCATTGCGTTCGCGGCAAAAAAGCACGTACTCGCCGTGGGCACGACCGGGGATCAGGACGATCACCGCCTGTGGCTCGGGGAAACCGCTCAGGTACTGGAAGTTGCTGTCCTGGCGGTACACATATTCAACGTCGCGATTGCGCACAGCCACTGCGGCAGCGGGCAGGATCGCGATGCTGTTGGGCTCCATCTGCGCCATGAGCGCCTTGCGGCGGCGGGTGTATTCCGATTTCGGGATATGGATCATGGGCAGACGGATTCCTTCTTGAAGATCAATCAGTGCAGCGAAGGTTTCGCAGCAGCAGCCTCGGCAGGCTTTTTGGTCTCGGTGAACAGCAGCAACGGCGCGACGCGCAGGTATTCCATGACTTCCATGTAGTCGCTTTCGCCGTCATCCGACTCTTCCAGGGCGTCTTGCACCTGGGCAATGGCGGCCAGGTCCTGCAACACTTCCTTGCCTTCTTCGCTCAAAGCATTGTCACGGTAGTTCAGGCCAAAACCGGCCAGGAAACCCTGGCACCATTCGCCCAGCGCAGCCGCGCGCTCGGCCAGCGGCACGTCATCGGACGGCAACAGCAGCACGACGGTCATGTCGTCACCGGTCAGTTCACCCTTGACCATCTCTTGCAAACCGATCAAGGCATTGCGTACGTTGTCACTGATTTCATTTTCGCTTTGGAACAGTTCGGTCGCGTCAGCCAGCCAGCCGTCGTGATCGAAGCCGGCGCCAGCCGCGCTGCGACCCAGCAACAGGCCATGCAGTTCTGCAGGCGAAACAGTGTGGCCGCTGGTAGACAGCAGGTTGGCAAAGGCGTGATACGGGGAGTTCTGAATAGGCATGGTCAGCTAGGCGCCAAGCGGCGCTATGTCTAGAATGGAGGCCTTGTATCCTAGCATCGGCAGACGGGCTAGACCATCGAGGCGTCAACTGGCTTGGCAGTCACCCTCCATCAGAAAATACACAGTAGGACACAATGGAAGACAGCGACCTGCATGCACTGATGGCTAGACTCGAGTTGCTGATTACACGAGTCGAGCAACTTAAACGCCAAAACGGACTCTTAGTAGCTCAGGAAAAGACTTGGCGCGAAGAACGCGCGCACCTCATTGAAAAAAACGAAATCGCCCGGAACAAGGTGGAATCGATGATTTCGCGTCTCAAAGCCCTGGAGCAAGACTCATGAGTACAAGCAGTAGCGTCACCGTACACATCCTCGATAAAGAGTATTCGATCATGTGCCCCCAGGAAGAGCGCGCCAATCTGGTGAGTGCTGCACGTTACCTGGACGGCAAGATGCGTGAGATCCGCAGCAGCGGCAAAGTCATCGGGGCTGACCGTATCGCCGTGATGGCCGCACTCAACATCACCCACGACCTGCTGCACAAGCAGGAAACACCCGAAGTACAGACCAGCAGCGCAACGCGTGAACACGTCCGCGACCTGCTCGATCGCGTCGATCTGGTGCTGGCCACTGATCCGAACGAACGTCAGAGCTGATTCAAAACGTTTCTTTGGGGTATACTCTCGCCACTCCCTGGAGTATTCGCCAGTTAGCGATGTCCCTGAGCCGATTCGCAATACCCTGGAGCTTGCACGTTGGGCCGGTGTGCATGTCCGCTAGACGGAAAGCCTTAAGGTCTACTGCAACTTCCACCTTGAACTTTCGGGTTCAAGGGCCAAGCCGACAGCGGTACGTCGGGGAGCCTGATTTCCAAGTGCAATGCCAGCCTGCTGCTGGCATTGGCTGACTACGAGCCAACCGCCCGGTGGGCTCGACCTCGAACAGCACGCCATCATGACCGAACCTGCGACGCCCTCCCGCCCGCAACTTCGCCGACTGCTGCGTAAAGCCCGCCGCGAATTGTCGCCGTGCGAGCAACGTCAGGCAGCCCGTGGCCTGTATCGGCAATTGGCACAGCATCCGCTGTTTCGCCGCGCCAAACACATCTCGCTGTACCTGCCCACCGACGGTGAAATCGACCCGCGCCTGTTGCTGCGTGAAGCACAGCGCCGGGGCAAGATCACCTACCTGCCGGTGCTCAGCGCCTGGCCCAGAACCAAGATGGTGTTCCAGCGTTATGCGCCGGGCGAAAAGCTGATCCCCAACCGCTTCCGGATCCTGGAGCCGCGCATCAATCGCGCACGCCAACGCAAAGTCTGGGCTCTGGACCTGGTGTTGCTGCCGTTGGTGGGGTTTGATGCGAAGGGTGGCCGACTGGGCATGGGCGGCGGTTTTTATGACCGCAGCCTCGCGTACCTGGCGCGCCGCCAAAGCTGGCGCAAACCGACGCTGCTGGGCCTGGCCCATGAATGTCAAAAAGTCGGGAGTCTGGCTCAAGCCAGCTGGGATGTACCGTTACACGGCACGGTCTCGGACACGCAGTGGTACGTCGCGCACTGACCCTCAAGGCATCACGTTGCTGCGATGCCTTCGTTCATGAGTGGTTAGCGTTTGAAAGGTTGTACTTGCTGTTGCGCCAGTTCAATCGGTGAATCGTTTGAAGTTGACCAGAGGCTTTGCGCATAACCGGTTGTCACCACGCCCAGACCGAACAAAATAACCAGCACCCACAGTAAATCCGGTTTGCGTTTCATCGATTGCCCCCCTTCAGGCACATCAACACGATGACAGCAACGGTTTTTGTTATAGGCCGTGCAGCAACGTCAAGCTTAAAATGGCGGCATTCTGAGGCAACACGAACAGACACGCAAACGCTGGTGTCAACCGATTGTCGGTTTAACCAAATGTTGCCCGGCAAAATAACTACGCCATGTTTCAGGAGTCGAAAGAATGGCCTATTGGTTGATGAAATCCGAGCCTGACGAGTTTTCAATCAAGGACTTGCAGAAGATCGGCGAAGCTCGCTGGGACGGCGTGCGCAACTATCAGGCGCGCAATTTCATGCGTGCCATGGCCGTGGGCGACGAGTTTTTCTTTTATCACTCAAGCTGCCCGGAGCCGGGTATCGCTGGCGTCGGCCGAATCGCCCAGGCCGCTTACCCGGATCCGACCGCCCTCGATCCCGAAAGCCATTATTTCGACCCCAAGGCCAGCCCCGAGAAAAACCCGTGGAGCGCACTGCAAGTCGCCCACGTGCACACCTTCCCCAAGGTGATCAAGCTCGACTACCTGAAACAGCAAACTGCACTGGCTGAAATGCCACTGGTACAAAAAGGCAGTCGCTTATCGGTGATGCCGGTGACGGCCGAACAATGGGCGGTGGTGATGGGGTTGCTGTAGCCCCACCTGCAAGTCCACCTGTAGTCGCTGCCGCAGGCTGCGATTTGGGTCGCAGCGACGTTGAGAAAACGGGTTGCTCCGCAACCCTTCGCAGCCTTCGGCAGCGACTACAGGCAACATTCGCTTTTAGCGTCTACGCTACTGACTTCCTTTGACTGGCATCAAGTGCCCTGCGCCTTGAAACCGTCAAACTAGAGCGCTCTGTGACCAGGATGTCGGCATGTCGAAGAATCACCGCATTTCCCATTATTTCGTTATCCCTTTGGCGATTCTGCTGGTGGCAGCAGGCGGGTTTGGTTACTGGAAATCCCAGCATGACCGGCTCCCCGAAGGCATCAGCATGGGCAATGGCCGACTTGAATCCACAGAAGTCCAGATCGCCGCCAAGATCCCCGGCCGCTTGGCCGAAGTGCTGGTTGATGAAGGTGACCGCGTGACCAAGGGCCAATTGCTGGCCCGCATGGACACCCGCACGCTGGAGGCCAGCCGCGTCCAGGCCCAGGCCGAAGTGCAGCGCGCCCGCCAGGCCATGGCCGCCAACGAGGCCAACGTGCAATTGCGCCAGAGCGAAAAACTGCTGGCCAGCCAGGAACTCAAGCGCACCCGCCAACTGTCGCAACGCGGCTTTGCCAGCGGCCAGCAAGTCGACCAGCAGCAAGCCCAATTCGACACCAGCAATGCCGCTGTGACCGCCGCCCAGGCCCAGGTCGCCGCCGCCAAAGCGGCCATCGCGTCCAGCGAAGCCCAAGTGGCGCAACTCACCAGCGAAATCGAAGACAGCAGCTTGCGCGCGCCTATCAACGGCGTGATCCAGTTGCGCCTGGCCGAGCCCGGTGAAGTGCTGGGTTCGGGTGGCCGGGTGTTCATGATGATCGACCCGAGCGACCAGTACATGAACCTGTACCTGCCCGCCGCCGTGGTCGGCAAACTGACCGTAGGCGCCGAGGCGCGTATCGTGCTCGATGCCCTGCCCGATCAGGCGTTGCCTGCCAAGATTTCCTTTGTCGCGGCCAAATCACAGTTCACCCCCAAAGAAGTTGAAACCCGCGATGAGCGCCAAAAACTGGTGTTCCGCGTCAAATTGCGCCTGACCGATCCTGAGGCCGTGCCCCAGGCCAAGCCAGGCATGCCGGGTGCAGGCTATGTGCGAACCGCCGATGTGGACTGGCCGGCTAATCTGCAATGAGCGACTTGGCGCTCAACGCCAGTGGCATCAACCACTGGTACGGCAAACAACAGGCGCTGATCGACGTCGCGTTCAGCCTGCCCAAAGGCACCCGTTGCGGCCTGATTGGCCCGGATGGCGCGGGCAAATCGAGCCTGCTCGGGCTGATTGCCGGGGTCAAAAAACTCCAGCAAGGCACCCTTGAGGTACTGGGCGGCCCGATTGATGACCGCCATCACCGCAACACGCTGTACCCGCTGATTGCCTTTATGCCCCAAGGGCTGGGCGGCAACCTCTACCCCGAATTGTCCATCAGTGAAAACATCCGCTTTTTCGGCACGCTGTTCGGTCTGTCTAAAAAAGAATGCGAAGAACGCATGGAGCAGTTGCTCAAGGCAACTGACCTGGAGCGCTTCGCCGATCGCCCGGCGGGCAAGCTCTCGGGCGGCATGAAACAAAAGCTCGGGCTGTGCTGCGCACTGATCCACGAGCCTGATTTGCTGATTCTCGATGAACCCACCACCGGCGTTGACCCGCTGTCGCGGCGGCGCTTTTGGGAGTTGGTCGAAGACGTACGCAGCCAGCGCCCGCAACTGACGCTGCTGGTGGCCACGGCCTACATGGAAGAGGCCGAGCAATTTGAACACTGCCTGATGCTCGACCGGGGCAAACTGATTGCCGCAGGCTTGAGCGAAGAGCTGGCCGCCGCATCGCCCAACGGCAAGCTGGATGAAGCCTTTACCCACTACCAGGGCGACAGTGGCCACAGCAACGAGCCGCTGGTGATTCCGCCCCTGGTCGGCGACAACAGCGACATTGCCATTGAAGCCCACGATCTGACGCTTAAGTTCGGCGATTTCACCGCGGTAAACAAAGTCAGTTTTGCCATTGGCCGAGGGGAGATTTTCGGCTTTTTGGGCTCCAACGGCTGCGGCAAAACCACCACTATGAAAGTGCTGACCGGCTTGATGCCGGCCACCGAAGGCAGCGCCAAACTGCTGGGCAACCCGGTGAACGCCAAAGACCTGGCCACCCGCAAGCGCGTCGGCTTTATGTCGCAAAGCTTCTCGCTGTACGGCGAGTTGAGCGTGCGCCAGAACCTGGTGCTGCACGCACAGTTATTCGACCTGCCCAAGGACGAAAGCCAGGCACGCATCGAAGAGCTTATCGAGCGGTTTGACCTGGGCGACGTCGCCGATCAACAGTCCGGCGAATTGCCGCTGGGCCTGCGTCAGCGTTTGTCTTTAGCGGTTGCCGTGCTGCACCGCCCCGAAGTGCTGATCCTCGACGAACCAACCTCCGGCGTTGACCCCGCTGCTCGCGATGACTTCTGGCGGCTGTTGATAGAGCTGTCGCGGGACCAGGGGGTGACGATCTTTTTGTCGACCCACTTTATGAACGAAGCCCAGCGCTGCGACCGCATCTCGTTGATGCACGCGGGCAAGGTACTGGCCTGCGATACGCCCGATGCGCTGCAACAGCAGTTCAAGGGTGAAACCCTGGAAGCCGCGTTTGTGACGTGCCTTGAGCAGGCGCAAAACGATCAGGGCGCCACCGCCCCGCCGCCCGACTCCGAAGCCATCGCCGCGCCAGCCGCCCATGCGCCGCCCCCACCGAGCAAGAGCGGGTTCAGCCTGACGCGGTTGATTGCCGTGGCCAGCCGTGAATCCAAAGAGCTGTTGCGCGACAAGGTGCGCATGGCCTTCGCCTTGCTGGGCGCCGTGTTCATGATGGTGATCTTTGGCTATGGCATTTCGCTGGACGTGGAAAACCTCGCGTTCGCCGTCTACGACCAGGACCAGACACCGCAAAGCCGGGCCTACCTTGAGGCGTTCCGCAGTTCGCGCTATTTCGAAGAGCACAAGCCCATTCAGAGCGCCGAAGAACTGCACAAACGCTTGCAACGTTCCGAGATCAAAATCGCCCTGGAGATACCGCCGGGCTTTGGCCGCGACCTGTATGCCGGGCGTCAACCCACGGTGGCAGCCTGGATTGATGGCGGCATGCCGTTTCGTGCAGAAACCAGCCGCAGCTACGTCCAGGCGGTCCACCAGGGCAACCTCGAACAGCTGAGCGCCCTGAGCAGCCTGGCGCAAAACAAACAGTCTGCGGCCAAGCTCGAAGTGCGTTTCCGTTACAACCAGGACGTTATCAGCGTGAACGCCATCGGCCCCGGCGTGATGGCGCTGATCCTCGCGTTTATCCCGGCCATGCTCACCGCGCTTGGGATCGTGCGTGAAAAGGAGCTGGGCTCCATTACCAACTTCTACGCCACGCCGTTGACCCGCCTGGAATTTTTGCTGGGCAAACAGGCGCCGTATTTGGCGGTCAGTCTGGTCAACCTGGCGTTGCTGGTGGCCATGAACCGCTGGCTGTTTGGCGTCCCGTTTAAAGGCAGCGGCCTCACCCTGGCGTTGGGCGGCGTGCTGTATGTGCTGTCGACCACCAGCATGGGGCTGCTGATTTCGGCGTTCACCCGCACCCAGATTGCCGCCATCCTGGGCACCATGATCATCACCAGCCTGCCGACTATTCAATTCTCCGGGCTAATCGTGCCGCGCTCTTCGCTCGACGGTTCAGCGGCGCTCATGGGCATGTTGTTCCCCGCCGGGCACTTCCTTGATATTGCCGTAGGCACCTTCACCAAGGCGCTGGACCTTCGCCAGCTATGGCCGCAATGCCTGGCGCTGTTCGGGTTCTTCGTCGCCTTTACCGGCCTGAGCCTGATCATGCTCAAGAAGCAGGAGGTCTGATGCATAAGCTCTCGCACATCCTGCGCCTTGGCCTCAAAGAACTCACCAGCCTGCGTCACGACAGCGTGTTGCTGTTGTTCTTGCTGTACGCCTTTACGGTGGCGATTTACATGCCGGCGGCGGGCTCCATCATTGGCGTGCACAACGCCAGCGTGGCGATCATCGACGAAGACCACAGCGCGCTGTCACGCAAGCTCAGTGAATCGCTGCTGCCCCCGGAATTCAAAACCCCGCAAGCCCTGCCCTATGACCAACTCGATGAGGCATTGGACAAAGGCGAATACACCTTCGTGATTAACGTACCCGCCAACTTCCAGGCCGATTTACTGGCCGGCCGCGAGCCTGCTGTGCAGCTCAACGTGGATGCCACCGCCATGAGCCAGGCGTTTATGGGCGCGGGGTATATCGGGCAGATCTTCCAGCGCGAACTGCTCGATTACGCCGGGCAAGCCAACGCGGGTGCGAAAGCCCCGGCACTGATCAGCAGCCGCCCATTATTCAACCCGAACCTGGAAGGCGGCTGGTTTTTGGCGGTGATTCAAATCGTCAACAACATCACCATTTTGGCCATCGTGCTGACCGGGACCGCGCTGCTGCGTGAGCGTGAACACGGCACCCTCGACCACTTGCTGGTGTTGCCGCTGACCGCACTGGAAATCATGCTCGCGAAGATCTGGAGCAACATGCTGGTCGTGGTGGTGTGCACCTGGCTGTCACTGGAGATCATCGTTAAATGGGCGCTGGGCGTGCCGCTGTCGGGTTCGCTGGCGTTGTTTTTGATGGTCACCGCGCTGTACCTGTTTGCCAGTACCGCGCTGGGGATCTTCCTCGCTACGCTGGCCCGCTCAACACCGCAGTTTGGTCTGTTGGCGATCCCGGTGATCATCCCCATGCTGCTGCTCTCGGGCGGCAGCACGCCGCTGGACAGCATGCCCGAATGGCTGCAATGGGTCATGCAATGCTCGCCCTCCACCCACTTTGTGAGCTTGAGCGCGGCTATCTTGTTCCGGGGGGCGGGGGTCGATGTGGTGTGGCCCGACCTGCTGGCCCTGACGGCGATTGGCCTGGTGTTCTTTGCCGTCGCGCTGGCGCGGTTCCGCAAGAGTTTAGCGTCGTAAGGCCTTAACTCTTGTAGGAGCGAGCTTGTCTCGCGATCTTTTGACTTTTTAAAAAGATCGCGAGGCAAGCTCGCTCCTACAGTTTGCAATTCAGCGCGAATCGTTTACTGAACAATCAAATTATTGAACAGCAGGTCTTCCACCATTGGCTTGCCGGTCTCGTCCGTCATGACTTGCTGCACTTGTTTCAGTGCTTCCTGGCGCACTTTTTCTTTGGCTTCGACACTGCCCAAGCTCTCGCTGGTTTGCTGGGTAAACAAGCCCACCAACTGGTTGCGGATCAACGCGTCATTGGCCTTGACCGCCTTCGCCGCTTCGTCACTCGATACGCGCAGCGAGATATCGGCCTTGTACACCTTGAGCTTTGCGCTACCGTCCAGCCCGTAATTGCCCACAAACGGCGGGCTCATGGTGATGTAGCTGACCTTCGCGGCGCCTTCTGCAGCGTCTTCGGCAAGCGCCGTCATCGGCAAGGTCAGAGCCAGCAGCAATACAATCCACGCTTTCACAGTTCGCTCCTTTGTTCGAGATGGCGGTAAGCATACCGGGGCAGCTTACGAACCTGTCTACCGTTATCGGCCAGCGCTGCAAAAGCCGTAGGTTTACTCGCGTTTAATCGCCATACCCCCGGACTCCAACAAGGCTTTGACGCTGGGCGGTAGCAGGTCGACAAATTTGCGGCTGATTTTGCGCTGACAGATATTCGTCACGTTGAGCATGCTTTGGGAAAGGTCGAATAACCCCAGCGCTAACGATTCATTGTCGTACTTCTCCGCAAAAAACCCGTCCATCAAGTGCTTTTGTGTGAGTTCAAACAATGTCAGTTCCGCCAGCGGCATATACAGATCCCTGCGAAGGTAGTGACTCATCTCCCGGTTGAGTTGAAGGCAGGTGGCGGTGGCAATATTTTGCAGCCCCTCCGTGCGTTTAGCTCGGCGCTCACGTTCAATCTCAAACATCAATGGCACAGAGACGACTAACTGTTGCGGGTTATCGCCGGTCAACGGCCGACTCGCGAACCGCCACTCACCCATGACCTTAAGGGCTGCGCCGGCAAAGAGAGGGTGGGTGCTGTAAACGATTTTCGGATTGGCCACCGTGCCATCGGCGTTGACGTCAACCTTGACCTGCACCATCCCGGTCAAGCCCATGCGCCGGAGCTCCATGGGGTATTCAGGCTTGACCATGTGCTTAACATCAGGGAGCCACGTCTCTGCCCACGCACTCAGCGTCATGAACATCACCATAAACCCGACTAAGCCTTTCATCACCTTCCCCCCCGGACGCTGCGCTCACATGAGCACAGAGGGGAAGCATGATAGGAGTGTGTCGCCAGGTTTCTCAGCCCATGGGCTCTGATCCTGTTGTGGGATGGCTCCGATTAAACGGACAGACCCCTCAAACTAACCCTTACGGCTTGGCCAACACACAGCGCTTGAGGCGCGCCTCCAGGTTGCGGTCTGGCATGGCGTGGCTGCGCAAGGCGCTGATGGTCTGTTCGACGTAGTCGCGGGTGGTGCCGTAGCGCCCGCTGGCATTGGCCAGCACCTGGCTGAGTACGCCGTCCGGGAGGTTGCCCGCGTAGCTGGGCAAATGCCGTTCCAGTACAAACCCCAACGCCTGGACCTGGCTACCGTCTTCAAGCCGGCAGTTCAGCCAGTGCGGCCGATAGGAAGGCACGGGCATTTCACGCCGCCACAAGGCGTTGAGCGCCGCTTCAAGGTTGTCTTCAGGCAGGCGATAGGCAAAGCCACTGCACGAGCCGCCACGGTCCAGACCAAAGACCAGGCCGGGCAGTTGCGGCGTGCCTCGATGCTCGTGGGACCACAAATACAAGCCGCGATGGTAGCCATGCACCCGGCCCCGCACCCGCTCGACAGCTGTGCATTCAGGGCGCCAGATAAGCGAGCCGTAGGCGAACAGCCAGACCGGACCGCCTTGATGGCACGCCATGGTGGCCTGCAAGGATTGCTGAAGTTGTTCTGGGGTCAGGGGCGCCCCAAGATCGAGTCGCGGAGGGTAAATCACGTTTGTACACGCTGATTCAGAAACAGTTATCACAGAAGGCATGGAGTCCTACAGGCATTGCATGCGGCGTACTAGAAAATAACGTTATGAATCTTATAGCAGTAAAAATGAAATAACCCGCACGGCAAGACGTATGGCGGCCAGTAATCCGATTTCTTGTAAATCAAGAGCCCCTCACCCTAGCCCTCTCCCGGAGGGAGAAGGAACTGATTGGGGGATGCTGACGATTATCGGTGGCCTGCTTGCTGCGCGACAGAGCGGCGTCGAAGACGGGGTTACGTCAAGGACGGGGCGCGTAGGCAAACACATCAGCGCGCATTTGGTGCGCGTCCATGCCCGCTTCAACCAGCGCGTCGAGGGTGCCGTAGATCATGGCAGGCGAGCCGCTGGCATACACCGAGACAGCGCTAAGGTCGCTGATGTCTTCACACACCGCTTCGTGCAACAACCCGCAACGCCCTTCCCAGCCGCACAAATCACTAACGACTTTGTGCAAGAACAGGTTGGGGATCTGCTGCCAGGCATCCCACTCTTCCAACGTATAAAAGTCTTCAGGACGACGCACGCCCCAGTACAAATGCACCGGATGCTTGAACCCTTTGGCACGGCAATGCTCGATCAGGCTGTGCATTTGCGCCATGCCGGTGCCCGCGGCGATCAGCACCAGCGGCCCGTCCGGCAATTCAGACAAGTGCGTGTCGCCAAACGGCAGCTCCAGACGGATCATGTTGTTGCGTTGCAATTGCTCGATCAGGCTGCGGGCGCTGTCTTCGCGCACCAGCACGTGCAGTTCAAGGTCGCGCCCCGAGTGCGGTGCGCTGGCCAGTGAAAACGCCGACTTCTCGCCGTTTTCACGCTCCAGCATCACGTATTGCCCGGCGTGATAACGCGGCAGTTTGCCCGCCGGTGCACGCAAGCGCACCCGCCACACATCACCACCCAACTCGACACATTCGGTCAACTGACAGGCCAGACTACGCACCGGTAATTCTCCCAACGCAAGGACGCCATCCCACAACACCACGCAGTCTTCCAGCGGCTCCGCCAGGCAGGTGTAGACCTCGCCATGGTCACGCACTTCACCCGCCTGCTCCACCTGCCCTTCAACCAGCAAGGCTGCGCACACGTGGCAATTACCATTGCGGCAGCTTTGCGGGCATTCATAGCCCAGGCGCTGCGCCGCATCCAGAATCCGCTCGCCAGGCAAGGTGTCCAATACGGCGCCTGAAGGCTGCAAGGTTACACGCATCAATCTATTCCTAATTGATTCCAGATGTCATCGATCCGGCGAGTCACGGCCTCATCCTTGACGATGACCCGACCCCATTCGCGGGAGGTTTCGCCTGGCCATTTGTTGGTTGCATCCAGCCCCATCTTCGACCCCAGGCCCGAAATCGGCGAGGCAAAGTCGAGGTAGTCGATAGGCGTGTTGTCGATCATCACCGTGTCGCGCTTGGGGTCCATGCGTGTGGTGATGGCCCAGATCACGTCGTTCCAGTCGCGCGCGTTGATGTCGTCGTCGGTGACGATAACGAACTTGGTGTACATGAACTGGCGCAAAAACGACCACACACCGAGCATTACGCGCTTGGCGTGCCCCGGGTACTGCTTTTTCATGGTCACAATTGCCATGCGGTACGAGCAGCCTTCTGGCGGCAGGTAAAAATCCGTGATTTCCGGAAACTGCTTTTGCAGAATCGGCACGAACACTTCGTTGAGTGCCACGCCCAAAATCGCCGGCTCATCCGGTGGACGGCCGGTGTAGGTGCTGTGGTAAATCGGTTTGATCCGATGGGTGATGCGTTCAACGGTGAACACCGGGAAGCTGTCGACCTCGTTGTAGTAACCGGTGTGGTCGCCATACGGGCCTTCCGGGGCCATTTCACCGGGGTGGATCACGCCTTCAAGGATGATTTCAGCCGTGGCCGGCACTTGCAGGTCGTTGCCACGGCACTTCACCAGCTCGGTGCGGTTGCCGCGCAGCAGCCCGGCGAAGGCATATTCAGACAAGCTGTCTGGCACGGGGGTGACGGCGCCCAAAATGGTGGCCGGGTCAGCGCCCAGCGCCACGGACACCGGGAACGGTGTACCGGGATGTTTTTCGCACCACTCACGGTAGTCCAGCGCACCGCCACGGTGGCTCAACCAGCGCATGATGACTTTGTTGCGGCCAATCACCTGCTGGCGATAAATGCCCAGGTTCTGGCGGTCCTTGTTCGGACCTTTGGTGACGGTCAGGCCCCAGGTAATCAGCGGCGCCACGTCTCCCGGCCAGCAATGCTGAACCGGCAACAGGCCGAGATCGACATCGTCGCCCTCGATGACCACTTCCTGGCACACCGCGTCTTTGACGACTTTCGGGGCCATGGAAATGATCTTGCGAAAGATCGGCAACTTGGACCACGCGTCTTTCAGACCTTTAGGCGGCTCGGGTTCTTTCAGAAACGCCAGCAGCTTACCGATTTCACGCAGCTCACTCACCGAGTCAGCGCCCATGCCCAGGGCCACGCGCTCTGGCGTGCCGAACAGGTTGCCGAGCACAGGGATATCGTGACCCACCGGGTTTTCAAACAGTAAGGCCGGACCTTTGGCGCGCAATGTGCGGTCGCAGATTTCGGTCATTTCCAGTTTGGGTGACACCGGAACCTGGATGCGCTTGAGTTCGCCGCGCTGTTCCAGGCCGCTGATAAAGTCACGTAAGTCGCGGTACTGCATGCTTGAGCCTCATGTTGGCCGTGGCGTTGGGGCACCGAGTGTAGCGCCCAAGCCGCGTGATCAGAAGGGAGAGCTGCCCAAAATCAAGAAAGGTTAGACAGCAAAAAGCCGGGTTTCCCCGGCTCTTGCTTAACTTCCGGCGATTTACTTGCGCTTCATCGACAGGAAGAACTCATCGTTGGTCTTGGTCTGCTTCAGCTTGTCGATCAAGAACTCGATGGCTGCCACTTCGTCCATCGGGTGCAACAGCTTGCGCAGGATCCACATGCGTTGCAACTCGTCGTCAGCGGTCAGCAACTCTTCACGGCGGGTGCCGGAACGGTTGATGTTGATCGCCGGGAAGACGCGTTTTTCAGCGATTTTGCGGTCCAGAGGCAGTTCCATGTTGCCGGTGCCTTTGAACTCTTCGTAGATCACTTCGTCCATCTTCGAACCGGTTTCAACCAGTGCGGTGGCGATAATGGTCAGCGAGCCGCCTTCTTCGATGTTTCGCGCAGCACCGAAGAAACGCTTTGGTTTCTCTAGGGCGTGGGCATCAACACCACCGGTCAATACCTTGCCGGAGCTCGGGATCACGGTGTTGTAGGCACGGGCCAGACGGGTGATGGAGTCGAGCAGGATCACCACGTCTTTTTTGTGTTCGACCAGGCGCTTGGCCTTCTCGATCACCATTTCGGCAACCTGCACGTGGCGGGTTGGCGGCTCGTCGAAGGTGGAGGCAACCACTTCGCCGCGCACGGTACGCTGCATTTCGGTTACTTCTTCCGGGCGCTCGTCGATCAACAGAACGATCAAGTGCACTTCCGGGTTGTTACGCGAAATGTTCGACGCAATGTTCTGCAGCATGATGGTCTTGCCCGCTTTAGGCGGAGCAACGATCAGACCGCGCTGACCTTTACCGATCGGGGCGCAGAGGTCGATCACACGACCGGTCAAATCTTCGGTGGAACCGTTACCGATTTCCATCTTCATGCGTACGGTCGGGAACAGCGGGGTCAAGTTCTCGAAGAGAATCTTGTTTTTCGCGTTCTCTGGACGATCGAAGTTGATCGTGTCGACTTTCAACAGTGCGAAATAACGCTCGCCTTCTTTTGGCGGGCGAATTTTACCGACGATGGTGTCGCCGGTGCGCAGGTTGAAACGTCGAATCTGGCTAGGCGAGACGTAGATATCGTCCGGGCCGGCCAGGTAAGAGGCGTCAGCAGAGCGGAGGAAGCCGAAGCCGTCCTGGAGGATCTCCAGCACGCCATCACCGGAGATTTCCTCGCCGCTTTTCGCGTGCTTTTTCAGCAGGGAGAAAATCACGTCCTGCTTGCGCGAACGGGCCATATTTTCTATGCCCATCTGTTCGGCCAATTCGAGCAGTTCGGTAATCGGCTTTTGCTTGAGTTCAGTCAGGTTCATATAGGAATGACGTAATCATTTATGGAGGGGGAAATTAAGCTTTTGGCTTAATGAGGCCGCGCCGCAGAGAAGGCGACAGGATCGCGTACTAATTCGATAAGGAGTGCGTCGGCGACGGCTTGCAGGGGGCAGTGGAGAAACCAGTGCGGGGCCGAATGTACCACTTGAGTTTCATAGCGTCTAGTCCTTGAGCCATGAAAAAGCCCCGCAATTTGCGGGGCTTTTAACAACGCTTAGATATTAGCGTCGAGGAATGCAGCCAGCTGCGACTTCGACAGCGCACCGACCTTGGTGGCTTCAACGTTGCCGTTCTTGAACAGCATCAACGTTGGAATACCACGAACGCCGTGCTTGGCAGGGGTTTCCTGGTTTTCGTCAATGTTCAGCTTGGCAACAGTCAGCTTGCCTTTGTAAGTCTCGGCGATCTCATCCAGAACTGGCGCGATCATTTTGCAAGGGCCACACCATTCAGCCCAGTAATCGACCAATACAGCGCCTTCAGCCTTGAGAACATCGGCCTCAAAGCTAGCGTCGCTAACGTGTTTAATAAGATCGCTGCTCATGGAAGTCTCCGTGGTTGTAAGCAAAAACGTAGCACATCATAGCCGTCATCACCGCGTTCAGGAAGCTGACGGATGATTGTCTATTACTATGGCCGCACATGAGCCTGAGTATGAGCCCTTTCAAAACACGCCGGAGGTGACAAATGCGATCCCGGTGCGTGAAGCCGCCTGGCGTATGTGCTCGCTCATGGCTTTGTGCGCAGGCCCGCTGGCGTGGCGCGCCAATGCGCGAAGGATTTTGCGGTGTTCTTGCCAGGTTTCCATCGCGCGCTCAGGGCGAATAAAGGGCAATTTCTGGCTTTCAAGAAAGATATCGGCCCGGGTTATCAGAATATTCGCCATGGTCTGGTTGCCACTGGCGCGCAAAATAATCTGATGAAACTCAAAGTCCAGTTGCGCCGCCAGGGCAAAGTTCTCGGCGCGCAACTCCAGGCGCATGGCCTCGACATTGTCTTGCAGCACGTCGAGTTCATCACGGGTCAGCCTCACGGCGGCCAACCCCGCCGCCAACCCTTCCAGCGCGTAACGCAATTGAAAGATGTCCTCAGGGCAGGCCTGCGCCGCAAAAGGCCAGTCAGACGCAGTAGCGATCGCTGCGGGCTCACCCACCGTTTGCACGTACACCCCTTTGCCGGGCTGGACGCTGACCACGCCCAACGCACTCAATGACGACAGCGCCTCACGCAATGACGCCCGGCTGACCCCCAACTGCACCGCCAGATCGCGCTGCGAAGGCAATGCATCCCCCGGCACAAAGCCGCGCTCATCGATCAGTTTACGAATGGCCAACAGCGCCACTTCGGGTACCGCGCGTGCGCTTGAATTCATCACAAATCGACTTGATCGGCTGAGGTTGGAACGTAGTTGTAAAGCTATTGCCGGCGCTCGGCAAGTCACGCCCCACGGCGGTTCAAGCCGTGTACGCAACGCCCGATTGAGGTGCAAAAAGCCAGGCAACTGTTCAGACCAGTCCGACCGCCGCAAGCCTTCTGAACCCGGCCTCCCAGCCCTGAAACCGCTGTTGGCATGGCCTGTGCTCTGTTCGATAGCAGACATCACCGTCCGCCCGTTTTGGAGAGTTGCCATGACCCAGCGCTACAGCGCCCTGATATGTGCCATGTTCGCCAGCCTGGTGCTGTTTCAGGCACCGGCCCAGGCCAATGACCTTGATGACGTGATGGCTCGCGGCACCTTGAAGGTTGCCGTCCCGCAAGACTTCCCGCCGTTTGGTTCGGTCGGCCCCGACATGAAACCCCGCGGCCTGGACATTGATACGGCAAAACTGTTGGCCGACCAGCTCAAGGTCAAACTGGAACTCACCCCGGTCAACAGCACCAACCGCGTGCCGTATCTGACCACGGGCAAAGTCGACCTGGTGATTTCCAGCCTGGGTAAAAACCCGGATCGCGAGAAAGTCATCGACTTCTCCCACGCCTACGCGCCCTTCTACCTCGGCGTATTTGGCCCGCCAGACGCAGAAATCAAGACGCTGGATGACCTCAAAGGTAAAACCATCAGCGTCACTCGTGGCGCCATTGAAGACATCGAGCTGACCAACGTGGCGCCTGCCGGTGTCACGATCAAACGCTTTGAAGACAACAACTCGACCATCGCCGCCTACCTGGCCGGGCAAGTGGACCTGATCGCCAGCGGCAACGTGGTGATGGTAACCATCAGCGAACGTAACCCCAAACGTATCCCGGCCATGAAGCTAAAGCTCAAGGACTCGCCGGTGTATGTCGGGGTCAACAAGGGCCAGCCTGAGCTGCTGGACAAGGTGAACCAGATTCTGAGCGCCGCCAAAGCCGACGGCAGCCTGGAAAAGAATGCGCTGCAATGGCTTAAAGAGCCGCTGCCAGCCGACCTCTGATCACCCGCAACGAGGTCATCATGGCTTATCAGTTCGACTTTTTACCGGTCCTGCAAAACACTGACCTGTTGCTGCGCGGCGCCTTGTTCACCCTGGAACTGACCGCCATCGGCACGCTGTTTGGCTTCAGCCTGGGGATTGTCGGCGCGGTGGTCCGGGCCTGGAACATCCGCCCTTTCGCCGCCCTGTTTGGTCTGTACGTTGAAGTGATTCGCAACACACCGTTTTTGGTGCAGTTGTTTTTTATCTTCTTCGGCTTACCGGGTCTTGGCGTGCACATCAGCGAATGGCAAGCCTCGGCGCTGGCCATGGTGATTAACCTCGGCGCTTACTCCACCGAGATTATTCGCGCTGGCATTCAGGCCATCCCCAAAGGGCAACTGGAAGCCGCCGCGGCGCTGGCCATGTCGCGCTTTGAGGCGTTTCGCTATGTGGTCTTGCAGCCCGCGCTTGCCAAGGTGTGGCCGGCACTGAGCAGCCAAATCATCATCGTGATGCTCGGCTCGGCGGTGTGTTCGCAAATTGCCACCGAAGAGCTGAGCTTTTTCGCCAATTTCATTCAGTCGCGCAACTTCCGGGCCTTTGAGACCTACGCCCTGACCACCCTGATCTACCTGTGCATGGCGCTGTTGATTCGCCAGTTACTGAATGCCTTCGGCCGCCGCTACCTGAGCAGGAGTCGCTGATGGACTTTACCTTCTGGGACATCGTGCGCAATTTGCTGGCGGGCCTGCAATGGACCGTCGCGCTGTCAGTTGTGGCCTTTATCGGTGGTGGCCTGATCGGCCTGCTGGTGCTGCTGATGCGCATCTCCAAGAGCCGCTTCGCTCGCACACTGGCACGCGGCTATATAGAGTTGTTTCAGGGCACGCCCTTGCTGATGCAACTGTTCTTGATCTTTTTTGGCATCGCCTTGCTCGGCATCGACATTTCGCCGTGGATGGCCGCCGCCCTGGCGCTGACGCTGTTTACCAGCGCTTACCTGGCAGAGATCTGGCGCGGCAGCGTCGAATCCATTGCCAATGGCCAGTGGGAAGCGTCGGCCAGCCTGGCGCTAAGCCCGCTGGAGCAATTGCGTTACGTGATTTTGCCGCAGGCCTTGCGGGTGGCCATCGCGCCCACTGTGGGGTTTTCGGTGCAGGTGATCAAAGGCACCGCCGTCACCTCGATCATTGGTTTCACCGAGCTGACCAAGACCGGCAGCATGCTGGCCAACGCCACCTTTGAGCCTTTTATGGTCTACGGGCTGGTGGCGCTCGGTTACTTCCTCTTGTGCTACCCCTTGTCGCTCAGTGCGCGCTATCTGGAAAGGAGACTGCATGCCTCTGCTTAGAGTTACCGCCCTGCATAAATACTACGGCGACCATCACGTGCTTAAAGGCATCGACCTGAGCGTTGAGCAAGGCCAGGTGGTCGCGATCATTGGCCGCAGCGGCTCGGGCAAAAGTACGCTGCTGAGAACCTTGAACGGCCTGGAGTCGATTAACGACGGGGTTATTGAAGTCGATGACGAATACATGGACGCCGCCCGCGCCGACTTGCGCAGCCTGCGCCAGAAAGTCGGCATGGTGTTTCAGCAGTTCAATTTGTTCCCGCACTTGAGCGTCGGCGAAAACGTCATGCTGGCCCCGCAAGTGGTGCAAAAAGTGCCCAAGGCCAAGGCCGCGCAACTGGCCCGCGAGATGCTGGAACGTGTGGGCCTGGGCGACAAGTTCGATGCCTTCCCCGAACGCCTGTCGGGCGGGCAGCAACAACGCGTGGCCATTGCCCGGGCGCTGGCCATGTCGCCCAAAGTGCTGCTGTGCGACGAAATCACTTCAGCGCTCGACCCTGAACTGGTCAACGAGGTGCTCAACGTGGTGCGCCAATTGGCCCGCGAGGGCATGACGCTGATTATGGTGACCCACGAAATGCGTTTCGCTCGCGAAGTCGGCGACAAACTGGTGTTTATGCACCAGGGCAAGGTGCATGAAGTGGGCGACCCCAAAGTGCTGTTCGCCAACCCGAAAACCCCTGAGCTGGCGAATTTTATCGGTTCGGTTGAGGTCTAGACGCTGTAGGAGCGAGCTTGCCTCGCGATCTTTTAAGGGGTGAGAAGATCGCGAGGCAAGCTCGCTCCTACAGTTAAAGGGGGCTTTTACAGGGGATGTGTGACAAAAATTAGATCGTTTTAAAAATACGAGTTGTCAGGAACAAGCTAACGTCATCTCTTACGTGCTCCATATCAATGCATCGCACATCACGCGTTGGCGCGAGCGTTTGATCGTGGCACGATGGCGAAGTTATCGACCGAGACTCCTCAAACATGCCCCAATCCAAAAGCAAGAATCCGTCCCTGATCGCCGCTATAGACTTGGGTTCTAACAGCTTTCACATGGTGGTGGCCAAGGCTCAGAACGGCGAAATCCGCATTCTTGAACGTCTTGGCGATAAGGTACAGCTGGCTGCCGGTATCGACGAAGAACGCCACCTCAACGAAGAGTCCATGCAGCGTGGCCTCGATTGCTTGAAGCGTTTTGCGCAATTGATCAAAGGCATGCCCTTGGGCGCCGTGCGCATCGTGGGCACCAACGCCTTGCGTGAAGCCCGCAACCGCAATGAATTTATCGTGCGCGCAGAACAAATCCTGGGCCACACCGTAGAAGTCATTTCTGGACGTGAAGAAGCGCGCCTGATTTATCTGGGCGTCTCACACACCCTGGCTGACACACCGGGCAAGCGCCTGGTGGCCGACATCGGCGGTGGCAGTACCGAATTCATCATCGGCCAACGTTTTGAGCCGCTGCTGCGCGAAAGCCTGCAGATGGGCTGCGTGAGCTTCACCCAGCGTTACTTCCGCGACGGCAAGATTACCCCGGCACGTTATGCCCAGGCATACACCGCGGCGCGCCTTGAGCTCATGAGCATTGAGCACGCACTGCACCGCCTGACGTGGGATGAAGCCATCGGCTCTTCCGGCACCATCCGCGCCATTGGCCTTGCCCTCAAAGCCGGCGGCCACGGTGCAGGCGAAGTGAATGCCGAGGGCCTGGCCTGGCTCAAGCGCAAGCTGTTCAAGCTGGGCGAAGTGGACAAAATCGACTTCGAAGGCATCAAGCCAGACCGTCGGGCGATTTTCCCGGCCGGACTGGCGATTCTTGAGGCAATTTTTGACGCCCTTGAATTGCAACGCATGGACCACTGCGACGGCGCGCTGCGTGAGGGCGTGCTCTACGACCTGTTAGGTCGCCATCATCACGAAGACGTGCGCGAGCGCACCTTGAGTTCGCTGATGGAGCGCTACCACGTTGATCTGGAACAAGCCGCACGGGTTGAACGCAAAGCCCTGCGCGCGTTTGACCAAGTGGCCAAGTCATGGGAACTCGAAGACGGGGTCTGGCGTGAGCTGCTGAGTTGGGCAGCCAAAGTGCATGAAGTCGGCCTGGACATTGCCCACTACCACTACCACAAGCACGGTGCTTACCTGATCGAGCACTCTGACCTTGCCGGTTTCTCACGCGAAGACCAGCAAATGCTCGCGCTGCTGGTGCGCGGTCATCGCCGTAACATTCCAAAAGACAAGTTCGCCGAGTTTGGCGCCGAAGGCATCAAGCTGATCCGCCTGTGCGTGCTGCTGCGTTTTGCGATTTTGTTCTACCACATCCGTGGCAACCAGGAAGCGTCGCAAGTGAAGCTGCGCGCCGATGGCGATCACCTTGAGGTGATCTTTGCTGACGGCTGGCTGGAACAGAACCCGCTGACCCAGGCCGACTTCGAACAAGAAGCTCAGTGGCTGACGCGCGTCGGGATAGTGCTGACTATTTCGTAAGTCGCCCTGCTTTCAAACACATGTGGGAGCGGGCTTGCTCGCGATGGGATCGACGCGGTTTGTTTGAAACACCGCGCCGCCTGAATCGCGAGCAAGCC
>NZ_JASCPQ010000083.1:0-24487 GCF_029959305.1 Pseudomonas sp. PS01297 | reverse complement strand
GGCTTGCTCGCGATGGTCGTTAACGATGACGCGTTTTGCCGAACAAATGAGGCGCCCTGAAAACCATCGCGAGCAAGCCCGCTCCCACCCTTTTTAAGTGAACTGCACTGGCGCCTACAGCCGGGGTTTTTGCGCTACGCCTGCAAAAACTGCTCGGCGTGATGGCAAGCCACTTGGCGGTTATCCAGCACACGCAATGACGGTTCATGAGTGCTGCAAAACTCGGTCGCGTACGCGCAGCGCTTGTGGAAGGCGCAACCAGAGGGCGGGTTGAGGGGGTTGGGCAGTTCTCCGGCGATTTTGATTTTCGGCTTGAGCGGGTCCGGGTGGATGGTCGGGGTCGCCGACAATAGCGCCTGGGTGTAAGGGTGCAGCGGCCGGGTGTAGATTTCTTCTTTGGGGCCCATTTCTACCGGGCGGCCCAGGTACATCACCAGCACTTCATCGGCCACATGCCGCACCACCGCCAGGTTGTGCGAGATAAAGACGTAAGCGGTGTTGAACTCTTGCTGCAAGTCCATGAACAGGTTGAGCACCTGCGCCTGAATCGACACGTCGAGGGCTGAGGTCGGCTCATCGGCCACCAGCACTTTGGGTTGCAGCATCATGGCCCGAGCCAGGGCGATGCGCTGGCGCTGGCCGCCCGAGAACATGTGCGGGTAGCGGTGGTAATGCTCAGGGCGCAAGCCGACCTGTTTCATCATGGCCTGGACTTTTTCACGGCGTTCGCTGGCGCTCAGGGCGGTGTTGATCAGCAGCGGCTCGGCCAGTTGGTCACCGACCTTTTGCCGCGGGTTGAGTGAAGCGTAGGGGCTCTGGAAGACCATCTGCACGTCTTTGCGCAGTTGTTTGCGTTCGGCCTTGTTGGCGCCTGCCACTTCTTGCCCGGCTATTTTCAATGAGCCCGAGGAGGGCTCTTCGATCAAGGTCAGGGCGCGGGCGAGGGTTGATTTTCCGCAGCCGGATTCACCGACCACGGCCAGGGTTTTCCCGGCTTCAAGTTCAAAAGACACACCGTTGAGCGCACGGACCACGGCATGGCCTTTGAACAGGCCGCGGGACACTTCGTAATGGCGGGTCAGATCACGGGCAGTCAGAACAACAGTCATTACGCCACCTCCTGGTTCAAGGGGAAGAAGCAGCGCACCTGGCTGTGAGCTTTGGGTTCAAGGGCCGGGCGTTGCTGGCGGCAGGTGTCTTGCACGTACGGGCAGCGCGGTGACAGCAGGCAGCCCTGAGGGCGGTCGTAACGGCCGGGGACGATGCCGGGCAAGGTCGCCAGCCGCGCAGCGCCCATGCTGTGTTCCGGGATGGCCGCCAGCAATGCTTCGCTGTACGGGTGCGCCGGGACGTCAAACAGCCCCGGCACGTTGCCGACTTCGACCGCTTGGCCTGCGTACATCACGCACACGCGCTGTGCGGTTTCGGCGACCACAGCGAGGTCGTGGGTAATCAGCACCAGGGCCATGTCCTGCTCGCGTTGCAGGTTGAGCAGCAAGTCCATGATCTGCGCCTGAATGGTCACGTCGAGCGCGGTGGTTGGTTCGTCAGCGATCAGCAGTTTGGGTTCGGCGGCGATGGCCATGGCGATCGCAACGCGCTGGCTCATGCCCCCCGACAACTGGTGCGGATAAGCCTGCATGCGGCTGGCCGCTGCGGGGATTTCGACTTTTTCGAGCAGTTCGATGGCGCGTTTGCGGGCGTCTTTTTTTGACATCTTGAGGTGCAGGCGCAGCACTTCTTCAATCTGGAAACCCACGGTGTAGCTGGGGTTCAAGGCGGTCATCGGGTCTTGAAAGACCATTGCCATGTCTTTGCCGACCACTTGCCGGCGTTGGCGTGGGCTAAGGGTCAGCATGTTTTTGTTGTCGAAGGTCAGGGCGTCGGCGGTGACAATGCCGGGGGCTTCGATCAGGCCCATCAGCGCCATCATGGTCACGGACTTGCCCGACCCCGATTCACCGACGATGGCCAGTACTTCGCCTTTATCCACAGACAGGCTCAAACCATCGACAACCGGCACGGCGTTGGCGTCGCCAAAACGAACGTTGAGATTCTTGATTTCTAGCAATGACATGGGAATCTCCTCAGGCGGCGTTTTTGAGTTTCGGGTCCAGCGCATCGCGCAGACCGTCGCCCATCAGGTTGATTGCCAGCACGCTGAGCAAAATGGCCAGGCCGGGCAGACTTACCACCCACCAGGCACGTTCGATGTAGTCACGGGCCGAGGCGAGCATGGTGCCCCACTCAGGCGTTGGCGGTTGCACGCCCAACCCCAGAAAACCCAGAGCCGCGGCGTCGAGGATCGCCGACGAGAAGCTCAAGGTTGCCTGTACGATCAGCGGCGCCATGCAGTTGGGCAGCACGGTGATAAACATCAGGCGCGGCAAGCTGGCCCCGGCCAGGCGTGCAGCGGTGACGTAGTCACGGTTCAGCTCGCCCATCACGGCGGCGCGGGTCAGGCGCACGTAGGACGGCAGCGAGACCACGGCAATCGCGATCACGGTGTTGATCAGGCCAGGGCCGAGGATGGCGACAATCGCCACCGCCAGCAGCAACGACGGCAAGGCCAGCATGATGTCCATCAGGCGCATGATGCTGGGGCCCAGCAGGCGCGGGAAGAACCCGGCGAACAGGCCCAAAATCACACCTGGAATCAGCGAAATCACCACCGATGACAAACCGATCAACAGCGACAGGCGCGAACCTGCGATCAGGCGCGAGAGCATGTCCCGGCCCAGTTCGTCGGTGCCCAGCAAAAACTGCCAGTTGCCGCCTTCTAGCCACACCGGCGGGGTGAGCAGGAAGTCGCGGTATTGCTCGCTCGGGTTATGCGGGGCGACCCACGGGGCAAACACCGCGCAGAACACGATGAGGCTCATGAACATCAGGCCCGCCACCGCGCCTTTGTTTTTCGCGAAGGCGTGCCAGAACTCTTTGTACGGGGAGGGATAAAGCAGGCTTTGATCCACTTCAGTGCTATTGGTCGAGGTACTCATGGTCAGGATCTCAGCGCTGGTGACGGATGCGTGGGTTGGCAAAGCCGTAGAGGATGTCCACCACGAAGTTGACCAGAATCACCAGGCAGGCGATTAGCAGGATGCCGTTTTGCACCACGGGATAGTCCCGGGCGCCAATGGCTTCGATCAGCCATTTACCGATACCGGGCCACGAGAAAATGGTTTCGGTGAGCACGGCACCGGCCAGCAGGGTGCCGACTTGCAGGCCGACCACGGTCAGCACCGGGATCAGCGCGTTGCGCAGGCCGTGTACGAACACCACCCGGGCAGGCGACAAGCCTTTGGCGCGGGCGGTGCGGATGTAGTCTTCGCGCAGCACTTCGAGCATCGATGAACGGGTCATGCGCGCAATCACTGCCAGCGGGATGGTGCCCAGCACGATGGCGGGCAAGATGATGTGGTGCAGCGCATCCCAGAACGCTTCGGGTTCGTCGCTGAGCAGGGTGTCGATGAGCATGAAGCCGGTTTTCGGCTCGATGTCGTAGAGCAGGTCGATGCGCCCGGAAACCGGGGTCCAGCCCAGGCCCACGGAAAAGAACATGATCAGGATCAGGCCCCACCAGAAGATCGGCATCGAATACCCGGCGAGGGAAATGCCCATCACCCCGTGGTCAAACAGTGAGCCGCGCTTGAGGGCCGCAATGACCCCGGCCAGCAAGCCGAAAATGCCTGCGAACAGCAGCGCTGCACCCGCCAGCTCAAGGGTGGCGGGGAACAGCGCGGTAAATTCGGTCCACACGCTTTCACGGGTGCGCAACGATTCGCCGAGGTCGCCGTGGGCGAGTTTGCCGACATAGTCAAAATACTGCTCATAGAGCGGTTTGTTCAGGCCAAGGCGCTCCATGGCCTGGGCGTGCATTTCGGGGTCGACGCGGCGTTCGCCCATCATGACTTCGACCGGATCGCCGGGGATCATGCGAATCAGGGCGAAGGTGAGCAAGGTGACGCCGAAAAACGTAGGGATCAACAGCCCTATTCGGCGGGCAATAAAACTAAACATCGTGTGGTGTTCCTCATCAGCCGGTCAGGCAGTTCGCCAGTGTCGGGGTGGACGCTGGCGGGTATTTTATTGTTCTACTTCACCTGGGTTGTGGCGAAATTATTATGGGTCAGTGGGCTTAAAGTGTAGCCCTCGACGTTTTTACGCATGGCTGTAAACAGCATAGGGTGGGCGACGTTGATCCAGGGTTGTTCTTGATGAAATACCACCTGTGCTTGTTCATAGAGTGCCGCCCGCTCTGCGGGTTCACTGCTGTTGCGGGCTTTGGTGATCAGGTCCTCGAAGGTTTTGTTGCACCAGCGAGCGTAGTTTTCGCCATTTTTAGCGGCCTCACAGCTCAGCAGCGGGGTGAGGAAGTTGTCTGGGTCGCCGTTGTCACCGCCCCAGCCGGTTGAAACCAGGTCGTGTTCGCCTGCTTTGGCACGCTTGAGCATTTCGCCCCATTCCATGACCCGGATGTCGAGTTTGATGCCGACTTTGGCCAGGTCTGACTGCAGCAACTGGGCGCCGAGCATCGGGTTGGGGTTGGTCGGGCCGCCACCATTGCGGGTGAACAGGGTGAAGGTGGTGCCTTCAGGCACACCGGCTTCCTTGAGCAGGGCGCGGGCTTTGTCCAGGTCGCGAGGCGGGCTTTGCAGGGTGGTGTTGAACCCCAGCATGGTCGGCGGGTACGGGTTGATGGCCAGCAGGGCGTTGCCTGCACCGTGGACGCTATTGAGGTAGGTTTGCTTGTCGAACGCCATGTCGATGGCCTGGCGCACCCGCACATCGCTGAGGTACTTGTGGCTGGTGTTCATGGCGATGTAGCTGGTCATCAGCGCCGCCAGTTCGTCGACCTTGAGGTTAGGGTCCTGGCGGATATTTTTAACTTCGTCGGGCTTGGGGTAGAGCGCGATCTGGCATTCGTTGGCCTTGAGCTTTTGCAGGCGCACGTTGCTGTCGGTGGTCACGGCGAAAATCAGGTTGTCGCTGGGTGGCTTGCCACGGAAGTAGTCCGGGTTGGCCTTGAAGCGCACTTGGGCGTCTTTGTTGTAGCGCAGGAAGATAAACGGCCCGGTGCCGACGGGTTTGCTGTTGAGGTCTGCGGTTTTACCGGACTTGAGCAATTGGTCGGCGTATTCGGCGGAATAGATCGAGGTGAACGGCATGGCCACGTCGCGCAGAAACGGCGACTCGGCATGGTTGAGGGTGATCTTGACCGTCATGTCGTCTATTTTTTCGACGCTTTTGAGCAGGTCTTTAAAGCCCATGCTTTCGAAGTAGGGGTAACCCACCAGCGAGAGTGCGTGCCACGGGTGATTGGGGTCGAGCTGGCGCTGAAAGCTCCAGATCACGTCGTCGGCGTTCAGGGTGCGGGTTGGTGTGAAGTAGTCGGTGGTATGAAACTTCACCCCGGGGCGCAGGTAAAAGGTGTATTCCAGCCCGTCCGGGCTGATGTCCCAGCGCTCTGCCAGGGCTGGCTCAACATCGGTAGTGCCCGGCTTGAAGTCGACCAGCCGGTCAAGGATGGTTTCTGCCGAGGCGTCAGCGGTCACCGCCGTGCTGTATTGAACGACATCGAACCCTTCGGGGCTGGCTTCGGTGCACACCACCAGGGTTTTGGCGTTAACACTCACGGCGGCACTGAGCAGTGCGGCGGCAAGGGCAGTGCGCAGTAGGTGTTTTTTCATGGCAACCCTCTCCTGATTAATTGAGCCTGCTAAGAACGGTGCGGGCTGTTTGAGCCCGCCGCCGTTCTGTTGAGCGCTATAAGACGTTTACAGAATATTGAACGGTATGGTCGTGACCACGCGGAACTCATTGATGCTGCCGTCAGACTGGTTTTTGCTGGCACGGTGCGTGGTGTAGGTCGCACGGATGGCCGTAGCTTTCAATGGACCGCTTTGAATTGCATAGGATGTGCCAACGCTGTACTCCGAATGCTTTTCACCGTCCATATTGCGTACATCATAGGCGGTGCCCTTGTAGTGGGTGCCGTCGATGTCCCAGCCGCGGGCGTGGTAGGCGTTGAATTTCAGGCCGGGAATACCGTACTGCGCCATGTTGATGCTGTACGCCAGTTGCAGTGACTTTTCGTTCGGGCCGTTGAAGTCCGACAGCAGCGAGTTGGCCAGGTAAATGCCGTTGGTTTCGTGCAGGTAGTCGAAGTACTCGTCGCCGACCACTTGCTGGTACGACAGGCTCACGGTATGGGCTTGGTGGGTCAGGCCGAAGGCCAGGCTGTAAGTGTCGTTGTTGATCTCGCCCATGGCTTTTTTGCCGGTGTCGAGGGTCTTGTAGTAGTTGAAGTTGGTGTTCAGGCCCAACACGGCATTGTCGCCCCAGTCATGCACGGCACCGACGTAGTACTGGTTCCAGAAGTCTTCGACGTGGGTGGCAAACAGCGAGGTTTTCAGGCTGCTGAACGGCTGGTAGCTGAGGCCTGCAACGCTGGCGCGATCTGTTTCGACCCCGAGGGCGCCATATTCACTGCGGAACTTGCTCAAGCTTTGTTCAGTACGCGGCGAGACGCGGTCAAAGGAGCCCGCGTCGACAATCAGGTTGTTGAACTCTTCGCTGCGCAAGCCCACCCCTTGAAAGCTTGAAGGCAGTGCACGGTTACCGATCACATCAATAGTGGGGCTGCTGAAGTTCTGTCGGCCTACGGTCAGTGTGGTGTTGGAAATGCGGGCCTTGATGTTTGCCAGGCCCAGCTTGCTCCACTGGCCAACCGCATCGCCGTCGCTGCGGCTGAGGGTGCGGTTGTTATTGCCGGCGATGTGATTGATATCGCGATCCAGGGCGATGGCATTGTACGCCGCCACTTGGGTGCTGAAGCCCACGGTCCCTTGGGTGAAGCCCGAGCTGAAATCAAGGATGGTGCCTTGGGTCCAGTTGATCCGGCGCGGCGTAGTTTTTGTGCTGCCATGATCGTTGTAGGTGAACTGGCCACCCCGACGTTTAAGCTCGTTCGCATACCAGTTGCGCGTGGTGCCGCTCAGGCTGCTGCCTTCGACAAAACCCTCAGCTGTACTTTGCTCGCTGGCTTCGGATTTAAGCTGGGTGCCGATAAATTCATCGGCGTGAGCGGTTGTACTGATGCCGCTGATGGCCAGGGCTAATAGCGTGGTGCTTGCAAGTTTCATGGTTGAGGCTCCTGTGCTTTTTTATTGTCGTTTTTGTTATGCGATACGGCTGTGTGGCTCCGTTTAGAGCGGTGTGAACATTTGTTCGGGCAAAGCCTTGGCGGACCACCGTGGGGTGGCCTGCGCAAACGTGGGTGGGTTAAAGGGTTATTCAGTCGTCGAGGCTGACGCCCGAGAAGGTATTGCGGCCAAAGGGGCTGACCTCAAAACCCTTGACCTTGACGCTCAAGGGTTGACTGACCGTTGAGTGGGCAATCGGGGTGATCGGGACCTGTTGCTTGAGCAACTGTTGGGCCTGTTTGTACAAGACGGTTCGTTGTTCGCGGTCAGTGAGGGTTCTGGCTTTTTTTATCAGTGTTTCGTAGGCGCTGTCGCACCACCTGGAGTAGTTGTTGGCACCTATGGCGTCACAGCTGTAAAGGGTGCCCAGCCAGTTGTCGGGGTCGCCGTTGTCACCGGTCCAGCCAATGAGGCTGATGTCATGCTCGCCTTGTTTAGTGCGTTTGATGTATTCGCCCCACTCATAACTGACGATGTTGATCTTGAGCCCGATCTTGGCCCAGTCGGATTGCAGCATTTGCGCCATCAGTTTGGCGTTCGGGTTGTAGGGACGTTGCACCGGCATGGCCCACAACGTGATTTCTGTGCCTTCTTTCACCCCGGCGGCCTTGAGCAGCGCTTTGGCTTTTTCCGGGTTGTAGGGCGCGTCCTTGATGGTCTCGTCATAGGACCATTGCGTCGGCGGCATGGCGTTGACGGCCTTTTGCCCCGCGCCCTGATACACCGCCTTGAGAATGGCGTCCTTGTTGATGGCCATGTCCAGCGCCTGGCGCACGGGCAGTTGGTCCAGGGGTTTGTGCTGGACGTTGTAGGTGATGTACCCCAGGTTGAAGCCGGGCTTTTCAATAACCTGCAAGGCCGGATCGGCCTTGAGCCCGGCCAGGTCGGCAGGGCGTGGGTTTAGCGAGATCTGGCACTCGTTTTTACGCAGCTTTTGCATGCGTGCCGAGGCGTCGATGTTGATCGAAAAAATCAGGTTGTCGAGTTTGACCTGGCTGGGGTCCCAATAGCCCTTGTGGGCGGCATAGCGGATGTTCGAGTCCTTTTGATAGCGCTGGAACATGTAGGGCCCGGTGCCGACCGGCTTTTGGTTGATGTCGCCAGGTTTGCTGGTGGCGAGCAGTTGCTCGGCGTATTCGGCCGAGACAATCGAGGCAAAGCTCATGGCCAGGTTTTGAATAAAGGCGGCGTCTACAGCGTTGAGCGTCATGACCACGGTCAGCGGGCCGGTTTTTTCGACGCTGGCGATGTTTTTGTTAAGGCTCATGCCGCTGAAATAAGGGAACTCGGTGGGGTATGCGAGGCGAAACGGATGGTCTGGGTGGATCATGCGATTGAAGGTGAACAGCACGTCATCGGCGTTGAAGTTTCGGGTCGGGGTAAACCATGGCGTGGTATGGAACTTCACCCCGTCGCGTAGATGGAAGGTGTAGGTCAGGCCGTCTTCAGACACCTCCCAGTGAGTTGCCAGGGCCGGGACAGCAACGGTGCCGCCCCTTTCAAACTCGGCCAGACGGTTGTACAGCGGTTCGGCAGCATCGTTATCGGTGGCGGTGGTGTATTGCGCGGTATCAAAACCGGCAGGGCTGCCTTCGGAACAAAACACCAGGCTATTGGCCGCGTATGCGAGCGGGCTACCGGCCAGTGCGCCGGCGCTGATCAATACAGACAAAACCAGAGGTTTATGCATCACGATCCCCATCCTTTTTGTTGTTTTATGAGTGCTGAATACGCGCCTTGTGAGCGGCGTACGGGTTCAGCGCATCAGCCATCCGGCGTTATGGGCCGGCAGTGGCTAGACGTTAGAGGGCGCGAGGCGGGTGAGTAAATGCGTCGGAGCTGACAATGTTGTAGGACGTTTCCGTGAGCCCTATAGCCTCTGCTGTAGTACGGGGTAGCTTAAAGCTGAAGGGAAATTCTGAGTTGCTTGTAGAGCGAGTGAATGCGGCGTTGTCGCCGCATTCACGGGTTACTTATTTGTCAACGCTGACGCCGTAGAAGGACATCAAGCCCAAGGGGCTGATCTTGAAACCTTCGACGTTTTTGCGCATCGGTTGATACACCGTTGAGTGGGCGATGGGTGTGAGCGGGACTTGTTCTTTGAGCAACTTCTGGGCTTTTTCGTAGAGTTCGGTTCGTTGCGCTTTGTCCGTGGTGTTTTTGGCGGCCGTGATCAGTTTGTCGAACTCGGGGTTACACCACTTGGAGAAGTTGTTGCCATTGATCGCGTCGCAGCCGAACAGGGTGCCGAGCCAGTTGTCCGGGTCACCGTTGTCGCCGCTCCAGCCAATCAGCATCGCGCCGTTTTCACCGCCTTTGGAGCGCTTGATGTACTCGCCCCATTCGTAAGTCATGATCTTGGCCTTGATGCCGATCTTGCCCCAGTCCGATTGCAGCATCTCAGCCATCAGCTTGGCGTTCGGGTTGTACGGGCGTTGAACCGGCATGGCCCACAAGGTGATTTCGGTGCCTTCCTTAATGCCTGCTTCCTTGAGCAGTTGCTTGGCTTTTTCAGGGTCGTAGGGCGCGTCTTTGATCGACTCGTCGTACGACCATTGGGTCGGCGGCAAGACGTTGGTCGCCAACTGGCCTGCGCCCTGATACACCGAATCAATGATTTGCTGTTTGTTTACGGCCATGTCCAGCGCCTGACGAACCTTGAGTTGGGCCATCGGGTTGGGCTCGTCGCTGCCTTTGATCTTGTCCATCACGTTGTAGGCGATGTAACCCGTGTTGAAGCCTGCCTGGCTGGGCATTTTCAGGTTGGGGTCTTCTTTAAGGGACTGCAGGTCTGCGGGGCGCGGGTAAATGGTGATCTGGCATTCGTTCTTTTTCAGCTTTTGCATGCGCACCGACGGGTCGGTGGTGATGGCGAAAATCAGGTTGTCGATTTTGACGTCTTCAGGCTTCCAGTAGTCTTTGTTGCCGGTGTAACGGATGTTCGAGTCTTTTTGGTAGCTCTTGAACACGAACGGGCCGGTGCCGATGGGTTTCTGGTTGATGTCGGACGGGTTGCCGGCCTTGAGCAGCTTGTCGGCGTACTCGGCCGACTCGATGGAGGCAAAGTGCATGGCCATGTTCTGGATAAAGGCAGCGTCGACAGTGTTCAGAGTGAACTTGACGGTGTGGTCGTCAATTTTTTCGACAGACTTGATGTTCTTGTCCATTCCCATGTCGGTGAAGTAGGGGAATTCGGTGGGATAGGCCTTACGGAACGGCATGTCTTTGTCGAGCATGCGGTTGAAGGTGAAGAGCACGTCGTCAGCGTTGAAGTTGCGAGTGGGGGTGAAGTACGGCGTGGTGTGGAACTTGACCCCGTCCCGCAAATGGAAGGTGTAGGTCAGGTTGTCCGGCGAAATATCCCAGCTCGTGGCCAGCCCTGGAATGACGTTGGTGCTGCCGCGTTCGAACTCGCTGAGGCGGTTGTAGATCGTTTCGGCCGAGGCGTCGAAGTCTGTGCCGGTGGTGTATTGGCCGGGATCAAAGCCGGCCGGGCTGCCTTCAGAGCAATACACCAGGTTGGTGGCTGCCTGGGCGAAAGGTGCGCTTGCCAGCAGGCTGGCGCCCACCAATAAAGGAATGACCGCGTGTTTGAACATGGAGACCTCTTTTTTGTCATTTTTAGTGTGAGGGCGACCCGGTGAATCAGCCTCTCGATACTTACCCCATCCTGGCCGGTGCAACAGACGCATCGCGGCTCTGGGTTAACCATAGACCGTTCACGTGCAGTTGCCGTTCGATCCAGATGGGGTGTTACTTATCTAGGCTCTTGGCGGGAAAATATGTCGGCGTATGTTTGTTTGTTCGTAGGAAAACTCCCTTTTCTTCGTGGGCGATTTGATATCGCGGGCACAAAAAAGCCCTTGCAGCGTGAAGGCTGCAAGGGCTTGGGGTGTGGCGAGGGGCTTATTGCATTTGAACTTCGATCACGCCGTCGGCACTCATGCTGACTTCGCTGGTGCCGGCTTCGACTTCAGGTGTCGGTGCGGAATCCATGGCTGCGCCTGCGGCTTTCATCATCATGGCGCTACGCATGTAGGGCTGCGGGTAACCGTTGCTGTTGAGGTTCAGGTTAACGATTTTGTAACCCTTGCCGCCCAGGGCATCGGTGGCCAGTTGAGCGCGGGCCTTGAAGGCATTGACCGCATCTTTGAGCAATGCATCTTCGCTGGTTTTACGTGTGGCGTTGGCCACGGTGAATTGCATGTTGCCCATTTTCAGGGTTTGCATGAGTTCGCCGGTCAGCTTGGACAAGGCCGCGAAATCGGTGCTTTCCAGGCGCAGTTCAGCGCGCTCACGCCAGCCGGTGATTTTCTGGGTCTTGTTGTCATAGATCGGATAGCTGTTGCGGTTGCCCTGACGCATGGTCACGTCTTTGACCTGCTTGGCCTGGCCGATGGCTTTATTCATTGCGGTGGTGATTTCAGCGGCGAGCTTGGCTGAGTCGGTGTTTTGCGCCTCGGTGTACAGCGTCACGATCATCAGATCGCGCGGCACTTCCTGGCTGGCTTCTGCGCGCAATGAGATCTGATTGTAATTAACCCCTTCAGCCAGGGCCGGCAGGCTGGCGAAAGCGCCGAGGCTCAAGGTCAAAAGGGCGGCAGTGCGCTGAACAGTAAACATAAAAGCTCCTTGGGTGAGGTCAGCAAGACTTATAAGACTGTAGTGGGCGGGATTCAGTTCGCCTACTTACATTTTCGATACAACTTCAGATAAGGGCGGGGGCGCAAAAATGGGTGGGCCATAAATCTGTGGGAGCGGGCTTGCTCGCGATGCAGGCACCGCCTGGGTATCTGTTGTATCGGGTCGATTCAATCGCGGGCAAGCCCGGCTCCCACAGGATAGTCAGGGGCTACTAGCGGTTTTTCCAAAAAATACACTGTGGCCCATTGCCGCACGTTTGCCTGTCAGGCCGCCAGCTTGGTTATACTCCGTGCGGTCGCCTGGAGCACTCATCAGGAGAGCTCATGCTCGCCCCCGTTCAAATTTTGTCCGCAACTCGCCAGAACCTCTGGCGTCTCACGTTTATCCGCATGCTGGTGCTGGTCGCACAGGCGGGGTCGGTGGGCATTGCCTACTGGTTTCATCTGCTGCCGCTGCCCTGGTTTCAGCTGTGCCTGACCCTCGGTTTTTCCGCGTTGCTGTGCGCGTTTACCGCGATTCGCCTGCGCACCACGTGGCCGGTCACCGAGCTTGAATACGCGCTGCAACTGGCCTGTGATCTGTTTATCCACAGTGCCTTGCTGTACTTCTCCGGAGGCTCGGCCAACCCGTTTGTGTCGTATTACCTGGTGCCGTTGACCATTGCGGCGGTGACGCTGCCCTGGCGCTACTCGCTGATTTTGACCGGCATCGCGCTGGCGCTGTACACATTGCTGCTGATGCAGTTTTACCCCGTGGAAGCAGCGCCGTTCTTCCGCGAAAAACTGCAGATTTACGGCATGTGGCTCAGTTTTGCCCTGTCGGCTGCAGTGATTACCTTTTTTGCCGCCCGAATGGGCGAAGAGCTGCGCCGCCAAGAAGAACTGCGCGCATTGCGCCGTGAAGAAGGCCTGCGTGACCAGCAATTGCTGGCAGTTGCGACCCAGGCTGCCGGCGCGGCGCATGAATTGGGCACGCCGTTGTCGACCATGAGCGTGCTGCTCAAGGAGATTCGTCGCGATCACCCGGACCCCGAGTTGCAGGACGATTTAAGCGTGCTGCAAGATCAGGTCAAGTTGTGCAAAGAGACCTTGCAGCAACTGGTCCGGGCTGCCGAGGCCAATCGTCGTCTGGCCATTGAGGTCCAGGACGTTACTGAGTGGCTCGATGAGGCGTTGAACCGCTGGCACCTGATGCGCCCGGAAGCGACCTATCGCTTTCAGTGCTTGGGGCACGCGCCGGTGCCACGTCTGGCGCCACCGCCAGACCTCACCCAGGCATTGCTCAACTTGCTTAACAACGCCGCCGACGCTTGCCCGGAAGGGCTCGAAGTGACCGTGGATTGGGACGCCGTTGATTTAACCATCAGTATTCGTGACCACGGTGCGGGTGTACCGTTGGCCATTGCCGAACAAATCGGCAAACCGTTTTTTACAACCAAAGGCAAAGGCTTCGGCCTGGGCCTATTCTTGAGCAAAGCCAGCGTGACACGCGCTGGCGGCTCGGTAAAACTCTACAGTCATGAGGATGGCGGCACGCTCACCGAGCTACGCCTGCCACGTGTCTCCCGAGGAAACGAAAATGAGTGAAGAGATTCAGGTCGAAGGCGAAGAACTGCCACATTTGTTGTTAGTGGATGACGACGCGACATTTACCCGCGTCATGGCGCGCGCCATGGCCCGACGCGGATTTCGCGTCAGCACGGCAGGCTCCGCTGAAGAAGGGCTGCTTCTGGCTCAGCAGGACGTGCCTGATTTCGCCACGCTGGACCTGAAGATGGAAGGTGATTCGGGCCTGGTGCTGCTGCCCAAGTTGCTGGAACTCGATCCAGACATGCGCGTGGTGATCCTGACCGGTTATTCGAGCATCGCCACGGCGGTCGAGGCGATCAAGCGCGGCGCCTGCAATTACCTGTGCAAACCGGCTGACGCCGACGACGTGATGGCTGCCCTGCTGAGCCAGCACGCCGACCTCGACTCGCTGGTGCCGGATAACCCGATGTCGGTCGATCGCCTGCAGTGGGAGCACATCCAACGCGTATTGGGTGAACATGAAGGCAATATCTCGGCAACTGCCCGTGCGCTGGGCATGCATCGACGTACCTTGCAACGCAAATTGCAGAAGCGTCCGGTCCGACGCTGAACAGAAGCTGTCGCAGTTTCGTTTCAATTTGCAACGAAACTGCGACCGGCCCTAGTCTGTTTTACAACGTGCTAATGCGCCGGTCGCCCTGATCGGCTCGCAGGTTGCTCTTTACTCCCAACGAGCCCGAACGATGAATCAGAACGCTGAGCCTTCTGTCGTAAATGATGCTGTGCGTGGAGATTTTATTCCTCGCGTCTGGGGGTTGATAACGCCTTACTGGCGCAGTGAGGAGCGCGCCAAGGCCTGGCTGCTGTTGATCGCGGTGATTGCCTTGTCGCTGGTCAGCGTCGGCATTTCGGTATGGATCAACCATTGGTACAAAGACTTCTATAACGCGCTGGAAAACAAAGACAGCGCAGCCTTCTGGCACCTGATCGGTTACTTCGGGCTGATTGCCGCCGCCGGTATTGTGGGCGCGGTGTACCGGCTATACCTGACGCAGATGCTGACCATCCGCTGGCGGCGCTGGCTGACCGAGCAGCACTTTGCGCGCTGGCTCGCTCACAAAAACTACTATCAACTGGAGCAGGGCGGTTACACCGATAACCCTGACCAGCGCATCAGTGAAGACCTCAACTCCTTCACCGACAGCACGCTCTCCCTAGGCCTGGGCTTGATCCGCAACGTGGTCAGCCTGGTGTCGTTCTCGATTATTTTGTGGGGCGTGTCGGGCAGCATCGAAGTCTTCGGCATCACCGTTCCCGGCTATATGTTTTGGTGCGCGCTGTTATATGCGCTGATCGGCAGTTGGCTGGCGCATTTGATCGGTCGCCGCCTGATTGGCCTGAGCAACCAACAACAACGCTACGAAGCGGATCTGCGTTTTTCGATGGTGCGGGTGCGTGAAAACGCCGAGAGCATCGCGTTGTACAACGGCGAACCTAACGAACTAGAGCGCCTGAGCAGCCGCTTCAGCAAGGTCTGGCATAACTTCTGGACGCAAATGAAGGTGACCAAGCGCCTGACGTTTTTCACGGCCGGTTATTCGCAAATTGCGATTATCTTCCCCTTTATCGTGGCGGCCCCGCGCTACTTCGCGGGCAAGATCGAGTTGGGTGAGCTGATGCAAATCAACTCCGCTTTCGGCAATGTGCAGGAGAACTTCAGCTGGTTTATCGACGCCTACGTGACCTTGGCGGCGTGGCGCGCCACCTGTGATCGTCTGCTGAGCTTCCGTCAGGCCATGACCGACAACGAACAGCGCCAACCGGCGATTGATGTACAGGCGCAGGGCGCGGCGTTAAGCGTCGATGACCTGAGCCTGGACCTGGCCGATGGCCGGCCTTTGTTGCACGGGGCGAGCCTGAACGTGGCGCCCGGTGAGCGGTTAATGCTCAGCGGTCGCTCCGGCAGCGGTAAAAGTACCTTGCTGCGCGCCATGGGCGGGCTTTGGCCACAAGGCGGCGGGGCGATTCGAATGCCCCATGAACGGGCGTTGTTCCTGCCGCAAAAACCTTACCTGCCAATTGGCACCTTGCGCGAGGCGCTGAGTTATCCACAGACCGGCGATACCTACCCGACTGAGCGCTATGAAGAAGTGCTGCGCACTTGTCGGCTGGAGCATCTGATCCCCAAGCTTGATGAGGCCAATCATTGGCAGCGAGTGTTGTCGGGTGGTGAGCAGCAGCGACTGGCGTTTGCTAGGGCACTGTTGTATCGCCCGCAATGGCTGTACATGGACGAAGCGACGTCAGCGATGGACGAAGAGGACGAGGCGCGGTTGTACCAGGCGCTTATCGATCAACTGCCGGGCCTGAGCATTGTCAGCGTGGGGCACCGCAGCAGCCTGGCGCGCTTCCATCCGCGGCATGTGCGGATTGAGTCGGGCCAATTACTGGCCCAGTAATGGGCCGACGCAGTGAAGGCGCGTAACCGGCCTGAGCGGTGTGATAACCGGTCATGGCTTGTTACGTGTGCGTGCTAGAGTGCCTGCCTCGCCTTTCGGAGCAGGTCATGAACCGCTTATTTCGCTGTGTTGCCCCTCTTTTGTTGACCGTCAGCTTGCCCTTGGCCGCAGCGCCCGCGGTTTCTTCGCCTGCCCATGCACAGTTTTTGCCCGCCGATGATTTGCAGTTACGCAGCGAGAAGCCTGAGCAGCAGCAACTGATGCAGGTGACGTCGTATTCCGTGGTGGTGGGCAGTCAACGCCCCTCCAATCAGCAGCCGATTCCGGTCACGGCGTCGTTGCTGGTGCGCTTGAAGGGCAAACCGTTGAGCCAGGGCGCGACCGTACGCGAAGTGCTGATTTCATTCGATGGTGAAAGCAAGAGCCTGAAAAAGCCGGCTTTTGACAGTGAGAGCAAAACCCTGACGTTGTCTTATCCGCTGTCCCAATACCGCGTGGTGATGGATTTGTTGCGCAACGACATCGTCTATTGCCAGTTTTTGACCTATGCCAATGGCCATATTTGGGCTGACTTGCACACCGGCAGCGTGCGTGCGCGTTGAGCCTTGGGTAAACTGCGGCCCTCGTGAAGTATCAGCAGGCTGGAGTCGGACATGCGTAAAGATAAGAAGCAGTTGATTGGTGATGAGATTGGCGATGAGCAGATCAAGTTGTTCCTGGACTTTGAGCCTGTGGACGCGACGTCCCCTTCACTGCACAAATTGATTAAAGGTTATCGCGGTCTACGTATCGACGACTTTGAACGCTTCCTGACCTTTTTCAAAGAGGCCGGCTACGATCTGGATGGCAAGGATGAGCACGGTCTGACTTTTGTCGACCTCATCAAAGACCAGCGCAATGCTGCCGAGTACATCGAGCTCATCGAGGCTGCACGCGGCTGATCCAGCCTGTAAGAGCGAGCTTGCCTCGCGATCTTTTAGACGATCAAAAGATCGCGAGGCAAGCTCGCTCCTACTCCGTTATATAGGCACCAACAAAGACCCTTCCTACACAACCTGCGCTTTTTGCGACGGGGTGTTTTTGTGTGGGCGAACAATACTCAAGGGCGCCCAAAAGGACTTTGGGCTGTCTTTTAACTTGAAGGGAATCGAACCATGACTCGCCTTAACGATGTGATAAAAACGTTGGTCTTTGGAGCAGGGCTTATCGCTTTGGGCTCGGCTGCCCTGGCGGCCGATGAAGTGCTGGAGGTAGAGGTGTTTAATGCCAGCGCCCATGCCATCACGCCAGGAGATGATTTTTCATGGCTGGAAGACCCTGACAACGCCGGGCATGACTTTGTAGTCGAGCCCAAGTCCAGTCAGGAGCTTATGTATTACCTACCCATCGCCAGAGGCTCAGAGGCATTTACCTATCGCCAGGGCGAGCAGGCCTGCCATTTCGGTTTTGGCCACCTTGCGCCGGGTGAGGCAAACCTCAATCGCTGGGCCAAGGCCAAATCAACGGGGACGGTTGCAGCCACCTGTGCGGCTGAGCTTATTGCCGTGCCGGACGATGACGAATTTATACGCAATGGCGGCACACGGGTGCTGTTCACGATGGGCTAGATCTTAAGCCAACAAAAAGCCCCTGACCCGGAAGGGCAGGGGCTTTGGGTGGCCAGTCAATGCGCCAGCGTTGCGTTACGCGAGTTGGGTATCAGCCTTTTTGGGCTCAACCAGTTCCAGCAACTCGGAGTTGCGGGTGCTGATTTCGCGATACAGCTCGGCGTCGGTCTCGAGGGTCTTTTCCCGTGCCGGGAAAATTTCCTTGAGGCGCGCAGCCCACTCGCCGGTGGCCTTATGCGCAAAGCAGCGCTCGATCAGGTCCAGCATGATCGACACGGTCACCGATGCACCGGGTGACGCACCCAGCAGGGCGGCCAGAGAGCCGTCTTTGGCGGCAACCAGCTCGGTACCGAACTGCAACACACCGCCTTTTTTCGGGTCTTTCTTGATGATCTGAACCCGTTGGCCGGCCACTTCCAGGCGCCAGTCTTCAGCCTTGGCCTGTGGGTAGAAGCGACGCAGGGATTCCAGACGCTCTTCCATTGTCTGGCGCACTTCACTGATCAAGTACTTGGTCAGGTCCATGTTGTCGCGGGCAACGGCCAGCATTGGGCCGATGTTACCCAGGCGGATCGACATTGGCAGGTCAAGGAACGAGCCGTGCTTGAGGAACTTGGTGGTGAAGCCAGCATAAGGTCCGAACAGCAGCGACTTTTTACCGTCAACCACGCGGGTGTCCAGGTGCGGAACCGACATCGGTGGCGAACCCACGGCGGCCTGGCTGTACACCTTGGCCTGGTGGTGTTTGACCACTTCGGGATTGTCGCAACGCAGCCATTGGCCACTCACCGGGAAGCCGCCGTATCCTTTGCTTTCTTCGATGCCCGAGGCTTGCAGCAATGGCAAGGCCGCGCCACCTGCACCCAGGAACACGAATTTGGCATCGACATGGCGAGTGTTGCCGCTGTTGATGTCTTTGATGCTGACGGTCCAGCCGCTGCCATTGCGCTTGAGGCCAGTGACTCTTTTGCTGTACTTGATCTGCGTGCCTTCAGCGCTGGCCAAGTGCTTGAGCAATTGCTGGGTCAAGGCGCCGAAGTTAACGTCAGTCCCGTGCTGGACGCGGGTGGCCGAGATCACTTGGTCCGCAGGGCGGCCCGGCATCATCAGCGGCATCCACTCAGCCATTTTGGCTTTGTCTTCGGTGTATTCCATGTCGGCAAACGCATGGTGCTTGCTCAGCACGTCAAAGCGTTTTTTCAGAAAGGCCACACCTTTTTCGCCTTCGACATAGCTCAGATGAGGCACTGGGCTAATGAAGGATTTGCACGAACCGAAGGTCCCTTGTTGGGCCAGGTGGGCCCAAAACTGCTTGGACACTTCGAACTGGGCATTGATGTGCACCGCTTTCTTGATGTCGATCGAGCCATCGGCCGCTTGCGGCGTGTAGTTCAATTCGCACAAGCCAGCGTGGCCGGTGCCTGCGTTGTTCCACGGGTTGGAACTCTCTGCAGCACCCGAATCCATCTGCTCAACAACTTCCAGCGTAATACCAGGGTCGAGCTCTTTGAGCAGCACGGCCAAGGTGGCACTCATGATGCCCGCTCCAACCAGTACTACGTCGACTGCTTCGTTATGCGCCATTAACGCGTCTCCAAAATCTACGGCACCTAATTGACGGCATAGCTGCCAGGTGTACCAAGGCCTGTTTTAGATAGGGGCTCTGGTCACTCATAGCAAGGATCGCCATGTCCGATTCATCGCAATTTCTTGCAGCTTCAGCGGACGCCGCCAACCGGGCCTTCAAGGTTCATATGAACGCATTTCAGTGCTCGGGAGGCAATTCGACTTAAGGTCAAGAGCGTCCGTTTGTGCAACCAAATCCGTAAGCGGACAGGCTTTCAGTCCCGTGCTCTGGAGCCGATCAAGTTCCTGCTGGGTGAAGATGTTGCAGACGCTAATGGTGCTTGTTCAGACGCAAAACTTTTCATTTGCTCGCCACACTCTTGTGAAGTTGTGAAAACCCGTTTTTTTCACGCTCTCTTGAAGACGTGAACCTCAAAAAAGGGCTACCGCTACTGGCGCGTGCGGGTATACAACGCACAGGCCGAGCAACATGGCAGCTCTGGCAGATCGGGCAAAGGCGCAGGTTGGTGTTGAAAACAGCAAGCTGCCAGCTTCACATGATCTGTGTGGGCGGCTCTCTGTGGGCGGTACGAAGGAGCTAATAAAAGCACATTAGCGATGCTGCGAGGCCCGATCAGGAGACGTCCTTATAATCGGGGGGAGATTGTAGCGAAGAAACGTGGGCAATTGATCCTGTTAAATGACTTTTCTTGGTGCGTCCGTCAGAGGCCGAGTGCGGGTAGCACCGCTGAACGCGTTGTGCGCGCAGGCATACGGGCGCTGGCAGGTAGTACCTGGTGCAACCAGTTGAGGCGAATTTCTTCGATCTCGACCCAATTGTCGCCGACCGGCGGTTGTTTGCACTGTTTAAAAGCCTGGCAGCGGCCCATGGAGTCCAGGCGTGCGTAGCAGCGATGAGGTTGCAGAAACGAGAATAACGACCATGACCTGTTCATGGGGAGCACCTGTTGAGTCAGTAGGTCAAACATTACCGGTGGGTCGTGACATGACGATGTATCGGCCATGACAAGGTGGTGACAGCAAGCGGCTGGTGACCGCAGGTACAGCACCGCTATACTGGCGTCCGGTTTTATCCAGTCCTGGAGAGATGAGCATGTTGCAACGCCTGTTGTTCGGTTTGATCACTGTGACCAGTTTGACTCTGGTCGGCTGCGCCCACAGCCCGCAACAACTCAGTCCGCAGCCTAAACTGACCAAGCAAATCGCGCCTGTCGGCCGTGGTCAGCCTGTGGTCGTGCGCGTGGTGGATGGTCGTCCTTCGCCAACCCTGGGCACTCGCGGTGGCATGTACCCGGAGACCAGCTCGATCAACGTCAGCAGCGCCGATGTGATCCCCAAGCTGCAAGCTCAAGCCGAAGCCGCAGTGCGTTTGCTGGGCTACACCCCGACGGCCAATGGCGGGAACGCGCCGCAATTGACCGTTACCTTGTCTGAACTCAAGTATCAGTCGCCTAAAGACACCATGTACGTGACCGAAGCGACCATCGGTGCGGCCTTCCGCTCTGACGTGCGCAATGGCGGCCGTTCTTACAGCGGTCGCTACAGCGCCTCGCTGGATCAACGCTTCGGCATGGCGCCGAATCAGGAAACCAACACCAAGCTGGTCAGCGACGTGTTGAGCGATGCCCTGACGCGCGTGTTCGAAGACCCGTCGGTCGGTCGTTTGCTCGGCGAGTAAACATCGACCCACAAAAAAGCCCGAACGGCTTGAGTTCGGGCTTTTTTGTGTCTGGCAGGTTCATGCGGCCTCGGCGTAGGGCTCAAGGCGGCTGATGCCGGTAAGCAGGTCCAGCTCGGGCAGGTCGGCATGGGTGTGACCGCTGAGCGCGCAATAGACCAGCCAGTGACGATCCTGGACGTTGAAGGAAAAGCTCTCGATCAATGCCTGTTGTTCATCACTCGGGGCGATCAGATAGAGGCGGTCCTGGTTTTCAGCGTGCAGCATGACAAGCTCCGTGTCAGTGTCGAGGGGCCATAGAGTGGCCTCTCTTCATGACGATACGGTGACAGGGCAATTTAGGCCGGTTGTCATGTTTTGCCAGAGGCTGGCGTGCCTTGCGATCCTTTAAAGATCAAAAGATCGCGAGGCAAGCTCGCTCCTACAGGGGCAGGCCAGCCTTGACGCGGTACTGGTTGCGCACCGGCATTGCGTATTGCAGCACCAGATACGGGCGATGCTCGGCCGGGCAGGCGTCCAGACGGCGTTGCCATTCTTGCTGGGCCTTGGCCAGTTCTTGCTCCGGGAAGACTTCGGCGGCGCTCGGTACCTGCAATTGCGGGTCTGCATCGGCCCACTGGGCATACGCCAGGTAGTGCGCGGGGAACAGGCGGTAGCCGGTGAGGATGTGGCGATCCATTTCGGTGGCCAGCAGTTTGCTGTCCTCGAATGCTTCGCTGATCGGCGCCGCAAAGTTTACGTGCACACGGCCTTTGTAGCCGGTGATGCCGTTGGCAATGCTGGTGTCGTCTTCGCCGGGGGCTTTGCTGTACGTGCCCGTGGTCGCGCGGATGTACAGCTCGCGAGCCTTGGCCTGGTCGCACGGGTCGTATTCGTAGCTGATCGACACCGGGGTGAGGTTCAGTGACTGAATGACCTCGGCGAAAGGCTCGTTTTTACGGCTCATGTGAAACATCTTCAAGATCGCCGAGTCGGTGCGGTCATCACCGTCTTTGGCGCGGCCTTCCGCCTGGGCGATCCAGATGGACTGGCCGTCGTTGCGAATCGAGTGGTTGATGTACGCCGACAACAGTTGGTACGCCGCCAGCTTTTCACGGCGCCCGGTGATCGAGCGGTGCACGATAAAGCTTTTGTTCAGGCGCATCAGGTCGCTGACAAAAGGCTTTTGCAGCAGGTTGTCGCCAATCGCGATGCGCGGGGTTGGCAAGCCTGCGTGGTACACGGCGTAGTTGACGAAGGCCGGGTCCATCACGATGTCGCGGTGGTTGGCCAGAAACAGGTAGGCGGTGCCCGACTTCAATTGCTCGACGCCGGTATAGGTCACTCCGTCTGTGGCATGCTCGATGGTGCGGTCGACGTACACCTCGACCTTGTCTTGCAAGCTCGCGACCGATGTCACGTTCGCGAACTCTTTGCGCAGGCGATGCGCTATAAGGGGTTTTAACAGCCAGCCGAATGCACCCGCCAGGCGTGGAAAGCGAAAGTGGGTGAGGATATCTAGAAAAGCCTTGTCACTGAGCAGTCTCGCCAGAACAGCCGGGACTTCAGTGTCACTGTAAGGTCGGATGGTATCGAATTCGCCCATCATGTTCTCTTGTTGGAAGCGGCTAGGATTAATACACAGGGCAGGACAAAAATAGGGCCCTGCTAATAGACCGGCGATTATACGCATAAGTCACTCTGGAGACCGCGATGCTTGAAACTGAGAACTACGATTGCCCCTATTGCGGCGAGCCAGGCGAAGCTGTGCTTGATCTGACGGGGGGCGATCAGCAGTACATCGAAGATTGCGCGGTGTGTTGCCGGCCGATTGTGTTTACGCTCCAGACCGACGGCCAGGAGTGGATGCTCGATGTACACAGTGAAAACGAGTAGCAGGCAGGTGATATGCAGCGAATCTACGAGCCGGAAAATTTGATGGAAGCTGAACTTTTACTGGGCATGCTTGCCAGTGAAGGCATCGTTGCGTGCTTGCAGGGGCGTGACCTGGTGGGCGGTACGGGCGAGTTGCCAGCCTTGGGCTTGCTGGGGTTGGCGGTCGCCAATGAGCAAGCGTTACAGGCACGCGAGTTGATCGATGCGTACAATGGCGCCTCGCCGCTGGCGGGTGACGAGCCTGAAAGCTTTGCGGGTGTACTGGACTGCTGAGCAGCCTTTTTTCACTGTATCTATATAGAAGAGTTGTGCAGCCCCATGTGTGGACGTTTTGCCTTGTTTCGTTGGAGTCCTGCCTTTGCAGCCTTGCCCGGGTTCCCGGCGGACCAGCAGGCCCAGTGGAACATTTCACCCAATGACTCGGTGTTGATCCTGCGCGCAGGCCAGGAGCCCGGGCAGCGAGAGCTGGCGCGCGCGCGTTGGGGGCTGACGCCGTCGTGGATGACCGACCTGTCGCGCACGCCTGCCCATGCCCGTGCCGAAACCCTGGCGGAACAGCCGATGTTTCGCGAGGCTTTTCGCCAGCGGCGCTGCCTGATTCCGGCCAACGGCTTTTATGAATGGCGGGGCACTGCGCGCAAGCGGCCTTATTGGCTGACGCCGGGCGTGGGTTCGTCGCTGTTTTTTGCCGGGATCTGGGAGGCGTATCCGGTCGAAGGGCATGTGTGGCTGAGCACTGCCGTGGTGACCCAGGCGGCGGCTACTCAGCGTCGTCCTTTAATACTTGATGAGGTCGGGCAGCAAGCCTGGCTTGATCCCGATACGCCGCTGCCGGCCTTGCAAGCGCTGCTCGCCAGCCCGCAAGCCGCGTTGCGCGAGCGGCCCTTGGCCAATCTGGTCAACGATCCCAAACTCAATGCACCTGAGTGCCTGACGCCGGGTTGAGATACGATGCGCGCCACCTTTATGGACCGTCTTTATGGAGAGCTTCGATGGGTAAGTTAGCGGTAATGTGCGCGCTGGGCGCAGGGGTGTTGCTCAGTGGCTGCCAGGCGGTGAACACCACCCAGGGCGGTGCGGTGGGGGTTGAGCGCAAGCAATATATGTTCAGCATGCTGTCGAGCCAGCAAGTTGACCAAATGTACGCACAGTCGTACCAGGAAACCGTCAGCACGGCCAACGTCAAAGGGGTGCTGGACAAAACCAGTGCCAACGCCAAACGCCTGCAGGCCATTGCCAATCGGCTGATTGCCCAGGCGCCGGTGTTTCGCCCGGATGCCGCGCAATGGAACTGGGAGGTCAATCTGATCAAGAGCGACGAACTCAACGCCAACTGCGGCCCTGGCGGCAAGATCATTTTCTACAGCGGGATCATCGAGCAGCTCAACCTGAGTGACGACGAAATTGCGGCGGTCATGGGCCATGAAATTGCCCACGCCTTGCGCGAACACGGGCGTGAGTCCATGTCCAAGGCGTACGGCGTCGAGATCGCCAAACAGGGCGCGGGCGCCTTGCTCGGCTTGGGCCAGGACAGCATGCAATTGGCCGATACCGTGGTCAATTACAGCCTGACGTTGCCCAACAGTCGCAGCAATGAAAACGAAGCAGACCTGATTGGCCTGGAACTCGCGGCGCGTGCGGGTTACAACCCGAACGCCGCGATTACCCTGTGGCAGAAAATGGGCCAGGCTTCGCAAAACTCGCCGCCTGAATTCATGAGTACCCACCCGGCCTCCAGCAGCCGGATTGCTTCGCTGGAAGCGGCGATTCCCAAGGTGATGCCGCTTTATCAGCAGGCCCCGAAAACCTGAGGCGTGCAGGCCTTGTGTGGGAGCGGGCTTGCTCGCGATACGGCGGGCGCGGTCTGAATCATTGATCGCGGTGATGCCATCGCGAGCAAGCC
>NZ_JASCPQ010000082.1:0-25071 GCF_029959305.1 Pseudomonas sp. PS01297 | reverse complement strand
AGCTTGTCTCGCGATCTTTTAAAAAGATCAAAAGATCGCGAGACAAGCTCGCTCCTACAAAGCTCATTTTGCTCACGCCGGTCATTTGATTCATGGCGTCTTCGCGGGTGGGCCTTATAATGGCCGCCTTTGCGTTTATGAGCAGGCTGTAACTCCTTGGCAAATATAGATAACCCGGCAGCCGAAATGGCCGCCGAAGGCTTTTTCCGCATCGCCCTGGGCGTGGAATACAAAGGTTCGCGCTACAGCGGCTGGCAACGTCAGGCCAATGGCGTGCTGACGGTTCAGGAAACCCTGGAAAACGCGCTGTCAAAAGTCGCCGACTCGCCGGTGTCGTTGATGTGTGCCGGGCGTACCGATGCCGGGGTGCATGCCTGCGGGCAGGTGGTGCACTTTGATACTCAGGCCGAGCGCTCGCTGAAGGCGTGGGTCATGGGCGCCAATATCAATTTGCCCCACGACATCAGTGTCAGTTGGGCCAAGGTGATGCCGGCGAACTTCCATGCACGCTTCAAGGCAATCGCCCGGCGTTACCGCTATGTGATCTACAACGATCCTATTCGCCCCGCGCACCTCAACCAGGAAATCACCTGGAACCACCGCCCGCTGGACGTCGAGCGCATGGCGCAGGCCGCGCAATACCTGCTTGGTGTGCACGACTTCAGTGCCTTCCGTGCCGGGCAATGCCAGGCCAAGTCGCCAATCAAAGAGCTGCATCACCTGCGCGTGACGCGCCATGGGCAGATGATCGTACTGGATATCCGCGCTAGCGCCTTTTTGCATCACATGGTGCGCAACATTGCCGGGGTGCTGATGACCATCGGTTCTGGTGAGCGCCCGGTGGAATGGATCAAGGAAGTGCTGGAGAGTCGTGAGCGTCGCTCAGGCGGCGTGACGGCGCATCCCTACGGGCTGTATCTGGTGCAGGTGGAATACCGCGACGAGTTTCCGTTGCCCGAGCGTTACATTGGCCCACATTTCTTGACCGGTTTTAGCGAACTCGACGGCTGACGCACGGGTAAGCATTTGTTAACATCCGGCACTTTCACGCTCGTGCTCAGGGGTATCGCTAACATGTCAGCCGTTCGCAGCAAGATCTGCGGGATTACCCGCATAGATGACGCACTGGCCGCCGTGGCCGCCGGGGCTGATGCGATTGGCTTTGTGTTTTACGCCAAAAGCCCGCGTGCGGTGACTGCCGCGCAGGCGCGGGCCATCATTGCCGCGCTGCCGCCATTTGTGACCACCGTGGGCCTGTTTGTGAATGCCAGCGCCTGTGAACTGAACGAAACGCTGGACGCAGTGCCGCTGGACTTGTTGCAATTTCACGGCGATGAAACCCCGGAGCAGTGCGAGGGCTATCACAGGCCTTACATCAAAGCGCTGCGGGTCAAGGCCGGGGACGACATTGCTGCAGCATGTGCAGCTTACGCTTCGGCCAGCGGGATTTTGCTCGATACCTACGTTGAAGGCGTGCCGGGCGGAACCGGGCAGGCCTTTGACTGGTCTCTGATACCTCAAGGGTTAAGCAAGCCGATTATTTTGGCTGGTGGCCTGTCCGTGCAGAATGTGTCGCAAGCCATCTCCCAAGTGCAGCCTTACGCTGTTGACGTCAGCGGAGGTGTAGAAAAGAGCAAAGGCATCAAGGATCACGATAAGATTCGGGCCTTTATGCAGGCTGTACGCGCAACAAACTGATACTCGATGTGACGGTTGGCAGCCTGCCACCGTCCATCATTACCGCTGAGTGATACGGGCGGGCCCGGTGACATGACGGGCAGAAATTAAAGCGTCAACCGCTTCAGGGCGTGTTGTCGGGAAGGCTGAGGGTTTAAAGGGATGCGCTGGTTTGCCATGGCTGACCGCTGTTCCCGGACAATCATCGCCACACACTTATTGAATTAAGCTCAAGGGCATACACGGGGCCTGAACCGCAGTGTTCAGGTCGCCGGTACTGGAGAAAAAAAGCATGAGCAACTGGTTGGTAGACAAGCTGATTCCTTCGATCATGCGTTCTGAGGTCAAAAAGAGCTCGGTACCTGAAGGCCTGTGGCACAAATGCCCGTCTTGTGACGCTGTGCTTTACCGTCCAGAGCTGGAAAAGACCCTGGACGTTTGCCCCAAGTGCAATCACCACATGCGCATCGACGCACGTGCACGCATCAACATCTTCCTCGACGCTGACGGTCGCAACGAATTGGGCGCTGATCTGGAGCCTGTAGACCGCCTCAAGTTCCGCGACAGCAAAAAGTACAAGGACCGTCTGGTCGGCGCGCAAAAGCAGACCGGCGAAAAAGACGCTCTGGTTTCCATGAGCGGTACCCTGCTGGGCATGCCGATTGTGGTGTCGGCGTTTGAGTTCTCGTTTATGGGTGGCTCGATGGGTGCCATCGTCGGTGAGCGCTTTGTACGTGCCGCCAACTACGCCCTCGAAAACCGCTGCCCAATGGTCTGCTTCTCCGCTTCCGGCGGTGCGCGCATGCAAGAAGCGCTGATCTCCCTGATGCAAATGGCCAAGACCTCTGCGGTACTGGCGCGTCTGCGTGAAGAAGGCATTCCGTTTATCTCGGTATTGACTGACCCGGTGTACGGCGGTGTTTCGGCCAGCCTGGCGATGTTGGGTGACGTGATCGTGGCTGAGCCAAAAGCGCTGATCGGTTTCGCCGGTCCGCGAGTGATTGAGCAAACCGTTCGCGAAAAACTGCCAGAAGGCTTCCAGCGCAGCGAATTCCTGCTGGAGCATGGCGCCATTGACCTGATCGTTTCGCGTCAGGAACTGCGTCCGCGCCTGGGTAACCTGCTGGCACAAATGATGGGCCTGCCAACACCCGTGTTTGTGGCTGCGCCTGTTGAAACCATCGTTGTCCCACCGGCACCTGCAAACCTATGACCCAGCGCACCCTTGGCGAGTGGCTCGCCTATCTTGAACAGTTGCATCCGGCTGCCATCGACATGGGGCTGGACCGCGCACGAGAGGTAACGATCCGCATGGGCTTGCAAAAGCCCGCGCCATGGGTGGTGACAGTCACTGGCACCAACGGCAAAGGTTCGACCTGTGCGTTCGTTGCCTCGTTGCTGCGTGCACAAGGGCTTAAGGTCGGGGTCTACAACTCGCCGCATCTGCTGCGCTATAACGAGCGTGTGCAGATCGACGGGGTTGAAGTCTCGGACCAGCAACTGTGCGAAGCCTTTGAGGCGTTGAACGCCGGTCGCGGGGAAACATCCCTGACCTACTTTGAAATGGGCACGTTGGCTGCGTTTTGGCTGTTCGAGCGCGCACAACTGGACGTTGTGGTGCTTGAAGTCGGGCTGGGCGGGCGGCTGGATGCGGTCAACCTGGTTGACGCTGACATGGCGTTGGTCACCAGCATTGGCGTCGATCACGTGGAGTACCTCGGTAATACCCGTGAATCTGTTGCCTATGAAAAGGCCGGGATTTTCCGCCAGGGCAAGCCGGCCTTGTGCGGTGATCTTGACCCGCCTCAACCTTTGCTCGACAAAGCCAAAGAGCTGGCTTGCCCGCTGTTGCTGCGCGGGCGCGATTTTAACCTGACCATAGCCGACACGGTCTGGCATTGGCAGGGGCGTGACGCACAAGGGCAACTGCTTGAGTTGCGCGATTTGCCGCTGCTGGATTTGCCCATGGAAAACGCAGCGCTGGCGCTTCAGGCCTATGCTCTGACGCAGTGGCCTTGGGATCCGCAGACGGTGACCAAGGCGCTGTTGGCGACCAAGGTCACCGGGCGTCTTGACCGTCGCCAGATCAATTGGAACGGCAAGCCGCTGAACCTGTTGCTGGATGTCGGCCATAACGGCCACGCTGCCGAGTATTTACGCAAGCGTTTGCAACAACGACCGTTGGCGGGCAAGCGTTTGGCGGTGTTTGGTCTGCTGGCAGACAAGGATCTGGATGCCGTTGTGTCGCAACTCACCGATGTTGTCGAGCATTGGGCCGTGGCGCCGCTGAACACCGGGCGTTCGCGCCCTGCGGCTGAGTTGCAGGCTGCATTGCACGCTTTGCACGCATCGGTTACCCCGTACGACAGTGTGGATGCAGCACTTGAGGCGCAGTGCGAACGGGCTACGCCGCAAGACGAAATTTTGCTGTTCGGGTCATTTTATTGTGTCGCTCAGGCGCTTGAATGGCTGGAGCGGCGTGCCAAGGAGGAGGCTGCAAATGGCTTTGCTGGATAAGGTATTCAAGCAGCGGATGGTCGGCGCGCTGGTGCTGATCGCTCTGGCGGTGATTTTTCTGCCCATGCTGTTTTCGCGTCAGGATGAGCAGCGCCAGGTTCAGGTCGATGCACCGACGGCGCCACAAGCGCCCGTCATGCCTCAGGTTCAGATAGAACCAGTACCGGTGCCAGAGCCGCAAGTCATCGAGCAAGAGCCGGAACTGCCGGTCGAACAGGCCGTGGTTGCAGCACCAAAACCTGCGCCGGCTCCGGCACCGGTTGCACCCGTGGTCAGCAAGCCGGTAGCGCCCGCCAAGCCGCCTGCAGTCACGCCAGCGCAAGCAGTGGCGCAGCCGCCAGCCAAGCTCGACACTACGCAAAAGCGTGTAGACCCTAACGGTTTGCCCATCAGTTGGTCGATCCAGTTGGTCAGTCTGTCCAATCGTGCCAGCGCCGACAACTTGCAAAAAACCCTTCGTAATCAAGGTTATAACGCATACGTTCGATCGTCTGGCGGGATGAACCGGGTTTTTGTAGGGCCATTGCTCGAGCGTGCAGAGGCCGATCGGATGCGTGACATTCTCGACAAGCAGCAAAATCTCAAGGGTTTTGTGGTGCGCTTCCAGCCTGAGCGTGGCTAAGCGCATAAAAAGGTTGGATCTGATAGCCAATGCACTGATAAATCGCCTGACTTGAGAGGCGGCGCTCTGCTAAAATGCGCCGCCTTATCTGTCTGTAGACTGAACTGTGCCATTTACCTGGGTTGACTGGGCGATCGTTGCAATCATCGCCATTTCTGCATTGATCAGCTTGAAGCGCGGCTTCGTAAAAGAAGCGCTGTCGCTGTGCACCTGGATCATTGCCGGGGTTGTCGCCTGGATGTTCGGCGGTTCGCTGTCACAGTACCTCGCCGGGTACATCGAAACACCTTCCGCCCGCATCATCGCCGGGTGCACCATCATGTTTGTCGCCACCTTGCTGGTAGGCGCAATGATCAACTTTCTTATCGGCGAACTGATTCGCGTCACCGGGTTGTCCGGGACCGATCGTTTTCTCGGCATGGCCTTTGGCGCTGCGCGTGGCGCGTTGCTGGTGGTCGTGGGGGTCGGGCTCTTGAGCCTGGGGCCGGTGCAGCAAGACTCGTGGTGGCAGGAGTCCAGGCTCATGCCACAATTTCTATTGGTTGCCGATTGGTCGAAAAACCTCATTTTGGGGTGGAGTAGCCAATGGTTGGCCAGCGGTATCAGCGCACCTGCTGATCTACCGTTCAAGGAGCACCTCTTGCCGGCTATCCAGCCCAAGTGAGCGGTGTTCAGTTCAGATCCATTAAGTAGGGGTTGCGTCGCATGTGTGGCATCGTCGGTATCGTCGGTAAGTCGAACGTCAATCAGGCGCTGTATGACGCGCTAACCGTCCTCCAGCACCGCGGCCAGGATGCTGCCGGTATTGTAACCAGCCATAACGGCCGGTTATTCCTGCGCAAGGACAACGGGTTGGTGCGGGATGTGTTTCATCAGCGCCACATGCAGCGCCTGGTTGGTAACGTGGGCATCGGCCATGTGCGTTATCCAACAGCAGGTAGCTCGACTTCAGCAGAGGCACAGCCGTTTTACGTCAACTCGCCGTATGGCATCACCTTGGCGCACAACGGCAACCTGACCAACGTTGAACAGCTGGCCAAGGAGATTTACGAATCTGACTTGCGTCACGTCAACACCAACTCGGACTCGGAAGTCCTGCTCAACGTCTTCGCCCATGAATTGGCGCAGCGTGGCAAGTTGCAGCCGACTGAAGAAGACGTTTTCGCAGCCGTGACAGACGTGCACAACCGTTGCCGCGGTGGTTATGCCGTGGTGGCGATGATCACCGGTTACGGCATCGTCGGTTTCCGCGATCCTAACGGCATCCGCCCGATCGTGTTCGGCCAGCGTCACACCGACGAAGGCGTCGAGTACATGATCGCTTCCGAAAGCGTGTCGCTCGACGTGCTGGGCTTTACCCTGATTCGCGACTTGGCACCGGGTGAAGCTGTTTACATCACTGAAGACGGCAAGCTGCACACCCGTCAGTGCGCGGTCAACCCGCAACTGACCCCGTGCATCTTCGAACACGTGTACCTGGCGCGCCCTGACTCGATCATCGACGGCGTTTCGGTATACAAAGCCCGTCTGCGCATGGGCGAAAAGCTGGCCGAGAAGATCCTGCGCGAGCGTCCAGACCACGACATCGACGTGGTCATCCCGATTCCGGACACCAGTCGTACCGCTGCGCTGGAACTGGCGAACCACCTGGGCGTCAAGTTCCGCGAAGGCTTCGTTAAAAACCGTTACATCGGCCGTACCTTCATCATGCCGGGCCAGGCTGCACGTAAAAAATCCGTGCGCCAGAAGCTCAACGCCATCGAACTTGAGTTCCGTGGCAAGAACGTGATGCTGGTCGATGACTCGATCGTACGTGGCACCACCTGCAAGCAGATCATTCAGATGGCCCGTGAAGCGGGTGCGAAGAATGTTTACTTCTGCTCGGCAGCCCCGGCTGTACGCTACCCGAACGTGTACGGCATCGACATGCCAAGCGCCCACGAACTGATCGCCCATAACCGGACTACCCAGGACGTGGCTGACCTGATCGGCGCTGACTGGCTGATCTATCAAGACCTGCCGGACCTGATCGAAGCGGTCGGTGGCGGCAAGATCAAGATCGAGAAATTTGATTGCGCGGTGTTTGACGGCAAGTACGTGACCGGCGACATTGACGAGAACTATCTGGACCGCATCGAGCGTGCGCGCAATGATGCCTCCAAGGTGATTGCTCAAGGCGTCGGTGCAACGATAGGCTTGTACAACAACTAAGCTTCGACACACCGGCCCTGATGGGCCGGTTTGCATTGTTCTTACTTAAAAGCATTTATATACAAGGCAAGGAGTGGGCAGCATGAGTCAGGATTGGGATGCCGGTCGGCTGGACAGCGACCTCGAGGGCGTAGCGTTCGACACCTTGGCTGTGCGTGCTGGCCAGCACCGTTCGCCAGAAGGCGAGCACGGTGATGCAATGTACCTGACCTCCAGCTACGTGTTCCGCACGGCTGCCGATGCGGCGGCGCGGTTCTCGGGCGAGGTCCCGGGCAACGTTTATTCGCGTTACACCAACCCCACCGTGCGTGCGTTCGAAGAGCGTATCGCGGCACTGGAAGGGGCAGAGCAGGCCGTTGCCACGGCAACCGGCATGGCTGCCATTTTGTCGGTGGTGATGAGCCTGTGCAGCGCTGGAGACCACGTGCTGGTTTCGCGTAGCGTCTTTGGTTCGACCATCAGCCTGTTCGAAAAATACTTTAAGCGCTTTGGCATTGAAGTGGACTACGTGCCGCTGGCCGAACTGCAAGGGTGGGACGCGGCGATCAAGCCGAACACCAAATTGCTGTTTGTTGAGTCGCCGTCCAACCCCTTGGCAGAACTGGTAGACATCACCGCGCTGGCAGAAATTGCCCACGCCAAGGGTGCGCTGCTGGTGGTCGACAACTGCTTCTGCACGCCTGCGTTGCAGCAGCCGGTCAAGCTGGGCGCTGACATCGTTGTGCACTCGGCGACCAAGTTCATCGACGGCCAGGGCCGTTGCATGGGCGGTGTTGTGGCGGGGCGCAGCGAACTGATGAAAGAAGTCGTCGGCTTTCTGCGCACTGCCGGGCCGACCCTGAGCCCGTTCAACGCCTGGATCTTCCTCAAAGGTCTGGAAACCCTCAACCTGCGTATGCGCGCGCACTGCGCCAGCGCCTTGGCCCTGGCCGAGTGGCTGGAGCAGCAGGACGGCGTCGAGAAAGTTCACTACGCGGGCCTCAAGAGCCACCCGCAGCACGCGTTGGCCCAGCGCCAGCAGCGCGGTTTCGGTGCCGTGGTCAGCTTTGAAGTCAAAGGCGGCAAAGAGGGCGCCTGGCGCTTTATCGACGCCACGCGGCTGATTTCCATCACCGCCAACCTGGGTGACAGCAAAACCACCATCACCCACCCGGCGACCACCTCCCACGGTCGTCTGGCGCCACAAGAGCGCGAAGCGGCCGGCATTCGTGACAGCCTGATCCGCATTGCGGTCGGCCTGGAAGACGTAGCTGACCTGCAAGCTGACCTGTCGCGAGGCTTGGCCGTACTGTGACCGAATGGGCGCTTGAATCAGCGATTGAGGGCAATGGCCGTGTAGCACTGGTGACCGGTGCTGCACGCGGCATTGGTCTGGGGATTGCGGCGTGGTTGATCAGTGAAGGTTGGCAAGTGGTGCTGACCGACATTGACCGTGCGCGTGGCTCCAAAGTGGTCAAGGCGCTGGGTGACAGTGCCTGGTTCGTGGCTATGGACGTGTCGGTCGAGGCCGACGTGATTCAGTGTGTGGCTCAAGTGTTGGGGCAGTTCGGGCGTCTTGATGCGTTGGTCTCCAACGCCGCGATTGCCGATCCGCACAACAAGACCCTTGAAAGCCTCGATCTGGATCACTGGAACCGCGTACTGGCCGTCAACCTGACCGGGCCGATGCTGTTGGCCAAGCACTGTGCGCCTTATTTGCGTGCGCATTGCGGTTCGATCGTCAACCTGGCGTCCACCCGCGCCCGCCAGTCAGAGCCAGACACCGAGGCTTACGTGGCGAGCAAGGGCGGGTTGCTGGCGTTGACCCATGCGTTGGCCATCAGCCTTGGGCCGGAGATCCGCGTCAATGCTGTCAGCCCTGGCTGGATCGACGCACGCGACCCTTCTGTGCGCCGCGCAGAGCCGTTAACCGACGCCGATCACGCGCAGCACCCGGCTGGCCGGGTAGGGACCGTCGAAGACGTGGCGGCGATGGTCGCCTGGCTGTTGTCGCGCAATGCCGGTTTTGTCACCGGGCAGGAGTTTGTCGTGGACGGTGGCATGAGCAAGAAAATGGTTTATGACGAGTAACTGAGTTTTTTTGCTTTTTTTGAAAAAAACTCAACCTTGTCCTTGACTTAGCTTCAATACCTGCGTAAATTTCGCGGCCTCAACGAAGCAAAGGGTGATTAGCTCAGCTGGGAGAGCATCTGCCTTACAAGCAGAGGGTCGGCGGTTCGATCCCGTCATCACCCACCACTTCTTGAGTTTCTCGAAAGAGAAGGTCGCTTTTAACGAAGCAACCAACCGACGCGCAGCGGTAGTTCAGTCGGTTAGAATACCGGCCTGTCACGCCGGGGGTCGCGGGTTCGAGTCCCGTCCGCTGCGCCATATTTGTACAAGTCAGGCTGGCCTGGCTTGCGATTGAAAAGCACCGAAGCTTCTCGATCAACGGTTTTAAAAGTTTCAAACGGACGCAAGTCCGAGCGATACGCAGCGGTAGTTCAGTCGGTTAGAATACCGGCCTGTCACGCCGGGGGTCGCGGGTTCGAGTCCCGTCCGCTGCGCCATATTTGCTCCAGAGCCCTTGAACTCTCTGAAGCTACAAAGAAAGCGACCTTAGGGTCGCTTTTTTTGTGCCCGCGATTTCTTCGCACCTTTACCTCGTCAGCGGCGACACGCAATCAAACCGCGCGCGAAAAACGCGATCTGATGCACAATACGCCCCGTACCGTTTTCCTCAGGATCGTTAATGCCCATGTCCTTCTCCTTGCGTACCGCGGTAGTTGCCTTGTGTCTGGCCGGCCTCGCAGGTTGTTCATCGAATAAGCCGACGATTTACGATCATGAAAGCTTCGATGACTCAGGCACGTTCTCACGCAATTACCCGGTGAGTGACAAGGTCTCTTGCGAGGCCGCGCGCCGGGCATTGCTGAGCCAGGGCTACATCATCACCAGCAACGATCCGAAAATGATCAGCGGCCACAAGAGCTTCCAGCAAAGTGGCGAAAGCCATCTGGAAATCAGCTTTAACGTGGTGTGTGCTGACGACGGTGGCTCGGCACACCACGCCACCATGTTCGCCAACGCCTTGCTCGACCGCTACGCACTGAAAAAGGTAAATAACTCGGCCAGCCTCGGGGTGGGTGTGCTGGGGTCTGTGTCGATGCCGATCGGCTCGTCCGACGACTCAATGGTCAAGGTGGCCAGTGAAACCGTGTCGTCCCCGGATTTCTATGACCGCTATTTCTCGTTGGTTGAAGCGTTCTTGCCCAAGGATGCGAAAAAAGTGACGCCAACCGATGACAAGCCCAAGGCTGAGCTGGGTGTGCCTGAAGCCGCTGTCAAGCCACAGGCCGCGCCTGTCGCGCCGGCAGTGGTTCCGGCTGCTGCTGCAACGCCTGCGGCCCCTGAGCCTGCTCCAGCGCCCGCTGTTGAGCCTGCGGTAGAAGCCACAAGCTTCAAGCCCTTAGCGCCGCCTGCAGACTTGCAGCCGATTGTGCCGATTGAAACGCCAGTCACTCCGGCGCCTGTGGCACCGATAACGCCTGCGGCTCCGGCAGCGGTCACTCCGCCTGCCGCTGAGAAATCTGTTGAAACACCTTCAGAGAAAACCGCTGAACCGGCTGCCCCGGCGTCAACATCCCCCGTCACGCCGCCAGCTGAGTCGGCAAAGCCTGCTGTACCCGCCGTGCTAGAGCCTGCGTCGGCACAATAAACGGTTGCACAAAATTTCTGAGGTCTGCTACGTTTAAAGTCAGTGCTGGACAGGCCCGCGAAGGTGTCATTTAACCTTCATGCGTGCGCCTTAAGCTCAACCAGCGCCACTCAGGCATGACGTGAACCAATCGGCTTTAAAGAGGATGCAACCATGGACGACTATCAAGAAGAACTGCTCGATTACCAGGCTTCGGAGCTGGACTCCCCAGAGTCTGCTGACGACGCGACTGAGCTTTGAATCAGGCCAATTGACGCTGGCGACGACGGAACTCTCCTGGAGTCTCCGCGTTCCAGCGCTTGAAGGCCCTCTGAAACGCCTCGGCTGAGGCAAACCCCAACAAATAGGCAATCTCGCCAAAAGCCAATTCCGTGTCACGGATATAGGTCATGGCCAGATCTCGCCGCGTGTCATTCAAAATCGCGCGAAATTGCGTGCCTTCTTCTGCCAGCTTGCGACGTAAGGTCCAGGTCGGTAGCTTCAAACGTGCTGCCACTTCTTCCAAGTCCGGTTCCCGCCCGCCATTGAGCAAAGGCCCCAACAATTGCGTGATGCGTTCGCGCAGGCTGCGGGTGCGGGTCAGGTGTTCCAGTTCGCGCTCACACACCTGCAGCAGGCTTGCCCAGGTGCTCGGGCAGTGCACAGGGTTGCGCAGATCCAGGGTCGCGTGGCTCAGGCGGATCTGATTGGTCTCGGCACGAAAGTTCACCGTTGCCTCGCTCAATGAGCGGTAGTGCTCGGCGTATTCCGGCTCGCTGAACTCAATATCAACCTGCTCGCAGCGCAAAGCTTGATTGGCCACCGACGACAGCTGTTGCAGCCAGCCCGCGATGATCGAGTCCACCACAAAGCGGTTGTAGGCGTTATACGGGCTGATGGAGTAAAACCGCAACCAGGCGCCCTGAGCATCTTCGTGCAGGCTCGACTGGCCGCGATAGTTGGAGCCGTACAACGGTTCAAAACGGGTAAGGGTCCGGGCCGCTTCACGCACCGTCGGGGCCTGCGCCGCAGTGACCCCGGCCAGCCCCGCTTGGGGTAAACGGCTCAAATGGCCCATGCGCAAGCCCAGTGCCGGGTCGCCGGTGAGCGCGATCGCGGCATGCCCTAAGCGCATGTAGCGCGGGATCGAAAAGCGCGCTGAGGGTTGCGCCAACCGGGCCGGGTCGAGCCCGTATTGGTCCAGCAGCGGCTGCGGGTCATGGCCGTGGCTGCGGATGGCTTCGGCCAAGGAATCGACAAATCCGACAGATAGGTCGCCCAAACGCATCGGCAGCGGTTTCATGGTCTTACAGCCACACGTTCAACAAGCGGGCACCATCACCGGTGTTATTGGCGCTGGTTTTACCGTCGCGGCTGATAAAGCCATGCCCGGAGCTGCGCTTGTCCCAGAACTTGCCACGCAGAAACACCGTGACGCCCGCTTCGGCCGTGCTGCTGGGCACGCTGCTGGTCAGGGTCAGGCGATGCCAGGCTTCACCTTCGGACACTTCGCCGGGCTTGAGGCTGATCTCGCTGGGCGTCAACACACTTTTGTAGCCGCCCCAGGGTTGCTCCCACGTGTTTATACCCATGATGAACGCCGGCACTGCGATCATTTGCGCGCCGTGCTCGTTCAGGGTTCGGTAATGCTCGGGGTACCAGCTGTCACTGCCGATCAAAATGCCCAGGCGCCCGGCGGGGGTGTCGACCACATTCAACTGATGATCGGGGCTCGGCTGGATATAGCTCTGTTCTTCGTAGGTCGGTAGCAACTGGCGCTGGGGTGTCCCCAGCGGCGCGCCATCACGGCCAAATACCACACTGCTGTTGTACAGCGGGCCGGTGCCCGGCACCAGCTTGCCGTCCTCAATGCGCGGGTCGGGCAGGGCGATGCTGCCAGCCACCAGCGTGACGCCAAATTCTTTGGCCAGGCCGCCAAACAGGCTCTGGTAATCGCGCGCCATCGAACGGGCCTTCATGCGCAGATGCGCATCGTTGGTCCGGCTGTCGCCATCTGCGCGCAGCCAGGCATTGGCAAAGGCCAGCGGGTGGCTGAGCACCAGCATGTGCATGGCTTCATTCAAATTGGCGGCCTGGTACAGCTCGTTCTTCTCACCCTCAAACACCAGCCAGCTGCCGATGTGCTCAGGCAGCACCACCACGGTTTTGTCGTTGAGCAGCCCGTCATTGCGCGCGCTGTTCAAGTACGCAGCGAGCTTCAAGCGCACCAGGTCCAGGCTTTGAAAGTCCCGCGGCGACAGGTCGGGCTCGATGCCCAGCAGATTGCCACGGCCCTGATCAACGCCCTCATTGATGGCCAATTCCACCCGCAGATCAGACAAGTAATGACTGGCCGGGCGTTGTCCGGTCCAGTATCCGTAGCCAGCGCCAGCGGCGACCAAGGCGGTCAATAAGGTACAAGTAAATAATTTACGCATGAGAACGAAAGCGGTAACCGTGTGCAGAATTCGTCGACTAGGGTAGGTCGCTCAGCCCGGCTTGCCAAGGGGGGCTGCGCATTAAGGTTAGGAGTTTGTCATTTTGGGTCATTGAGCGAGCCAGGGTGTGCCTTTACTGTGCCAGACACAACCGACGAGGGCCAAAGAGCGCCTCGCTTTCCGTGATTTAGCCTGTAACGGAGCATCCCTGATGACCGCCTCTCACTACCCTCATTTGCTCGCACCGCTGGATCTGGGCTTTACCACTTTGCGTAACCGCACCCTGATGGGCTCGATGCACACCGGCCTTGAAGAACAGCCGGGCGGCTTTGAGCGCATGGCCGCCTATTTTGCCGAGCGCGCCAAAGGGGGCGTCGGCCTGATGGTCACCGGCGGTATTGCGCCCAACGACGAGGGCGGGGTGTACAGCGGGGCGGCCAAGCTGAGCACGGCTGAAGAGGCCGAGAAACATCTGGTCGTGACCCGGGCCGTACACGCCGAAGGTGGCAAGATCTGCCTGCAGATCCTTCACGCCGGGCGCTACGCCTACAGCCCGCGACAAGTCGCGCCGAGCGCCATTCAGGCGCCGATCAACCCGTTTACCCCCAAAGAGCTGGATGAAGCAGGCATCGAGAAGCAGATCAGCGACTTCGTGACCTGCGCCCAACTGGCGCAAAGTGCCGGGTATGACGGCGTTGAGATCATGGGCTCCGAAGGTTATTTGATTAACCAGTTCCTCGCGGCCCAGACCAACCATCGCACCGACCGCTGGGGCGGCAGCTACGAAAACCGCATGCGCCTGGCGCTTGAAATCGTGCGCCGCACCCGTGAAGCCGTAGGCCCGAACTTCATCATTATTTATCGCTTGTCGATGCTCGATCTGGTGGCCGGTGGCAGCGATTGGGAAGAAATCGTGCAATTAGCCAAGGCCGTGGAGCAGGCCGGCGTGACCCTGATCAATACCGGGATCGGCTGGCACGAAGCGCGCATTCCGACTATCGCCACCAAAGTGCCGCGCGGCGCGTTCAGCAAAGTCACCGCCAAGCTGCGAGGTTCGGTCAGCGTGCCGCTGGTCACCACCAACCGCATCAACACGCCGGAAATCGCCGAGCAGATCCTCGCCGAAGGAGATGCCGACATGGTCTCCATGGCGCGCCCGTTTCTGGCCGATCCGGAGTTCGTCAACAAAGCGGCCGCCGGTCGCGGCGACGAAATCAACACCTGCATTGGCTGCAATCAGGCGTGCCTGGACCACACTTTTGGCGGCAAGCTGACCAGTTGCCTGGTCAACCCGCGGGCCTGCCACGAAACCGAACTCAACTACCTGCCGACCATTGCCGTGAAGAAAATCGTCGTGGTCGGTGCCGGGCCTGCTGGGCTCTCGGCGGCCACCGTAGCCGCTGAGCGTGGGCATCAGGTCACGCTGTTTGACTCGGCCAGTGAAATCGGCGGCCAGTTCAATGTGGCCAAGCGCGTGCCGGGCAAAGAAGAGTTCTACGAAACCCTACGCTACTTCTCGCACAAACTGCGCACCACCGGCGTTGAGCTGCGGCTCAATACCCGCGTGGATGTGCAGCAACTGGTGGCGGGCGAATTTGACGAAATTATCCTGGCCACCGGCATTGCCCCGCGTACCCCGGCGATTCCTGGGATCGACCACCCCAAGGTGCTCAGCTACCTGGACGTGATTTTGCAGCGCAAGCCGGTCGGTGCCAGCGTCGCGGTGATCGGTGCGGGTGGCATTGGCTTTGACGTGTCCGAGTTCCTGGTGCAAGAGGGCGAGGCCACCAGCCAGAACCGCGAAGCGTTCTGGCGCGAGTGGGGCATTGACAGCCGTCTTGAAGCACGCGGCGGTGTGGCCGGGATCAAGCCCGAGGTGCATGCCCCGGCGCGTCAGGTGTACCTGTTACAGCGCAAAACCAGCAAAGTGGGTGACGGCCTGGGCAAAACCACGGGCTGGATCCACCGTGCCGGGTTGAAGAACAAACACGTGCAAATGCTCAACAGCGTGGAGTACCTGAGCATCGACAACGATGGTCTGCACATCCGCATTGGCGAAGGCGAGCCGCAGGTGCTGCCCGTCGACAACATTGTGATCTGCGCCGGGCAAGACCCTTTGCGCGAACTGCAGGATGGCCTGCTGGCTGCCGGCCAGAGCGTGCACTTGATCGGTGGCGCTGACGTGGCCGCCGAACTGGATGCCAAACGCGCGATCAACCAGGGCTCGCGACTGGCGGCACAGCTCTAAGAAGCACAGCATCCTGTGGGAGCGGGCTTGCTCGCGAGCTATTGATCTTGATCTGGCTTGTGATCTTGATCTAAGAGGCCCCGTTAAACCACGCTGGCCGAACGCAGGTTTTGCGCAGTAGTGCACCCGGCAGGACGCCGGGTTAGCCGCGACACGGCCAAGGATGGCCGATCGCGGCGGGCCCACGGAGTAAGGCCTGTGGTGAGGGCATGCCGAGCCTCAGCGAGGCACCGAGGGGTTGGGGCAAAAAGCGTTTGGTTACTTTGCGCTTTTCAAAGTAACGCGGCGTAAGGCCGGAACCCTAAGTGGCCGTTGCCGCAGCAATAGATATGTACAAAAAATCCTCTCTAATCAAGGGCATCCCTCACCCTAGCCCTCTCCCGGAGGGAGAGGGAACTAATTGGGGGATGCTGACGATTATCGGCGGCCTGTTTGCTACGCGACAGCGCGGCGTCGAAGACGGGGCGGCCCCTCCTACGGGTGGGTGGGGCGTGCGTCCAGGGTCATGTGTTCGGCCAGGAAGTCGACGAACACGCGCAACTTCGGTAGCAAGTGGCGGCTGCTGGGCCACAGCACCGAAAATCGCCCGTGTGCGCTGATGTGATCGGCCAGCACGGCGACCAATTGCTGGCTCTGCAACGCCTGGCGTACGGCAAAGTCGGGCACGTAAGCCAGGCCAAAACCGCCCGTAGCGGCGCTGATCAATGCCTCCAGGTTGTTGAACACCAGCGGGGTTGAGCGCTTCCACAGGCTGTCGTCCTCGTCGCGGGTGAAGGCCCACTCCTGCAACTGGCCATTGCTGGGGAACCGGTAGCGCAGGCATACGTGCTGCTTCAGGTCATGAGGCGTCTGCGGTATACCTTGGCGGGCAAAATAGTCCGGTGCGCCGACCAGCACAAAGTGGAAGGTGCCCAATGGCTTACTCTTGAGGCGCGAGTCGGCAAAGTCGCCGCTGCGGATCACCGCGTCCATCCCTTCGCCAATCACATCGACCATGCGGTCGCTGAAGTCCATGTCCAGTTCGATCTCGGGGTAGCGCCGGGTGAACTCACTGAGAATTGGCAGCAACATGCGGTAGCCAATCGCGGGCAGGCTCACGCGCAAGCGACCGCGTGGCGCATCCCGCGATGAGTGCAGTTCGGCCTCGGCTTCTTCCAGTTCATCGAGGATCTTGCTGCAACGCTCAAAGAACAGCGTGCCGCCTTCGGTCAGGCTCAAGCGTCGGGTGCTGCGATTGAACAGGCGCACGCCAAGCCCGTCTTCCAGGCGCGCCACGCTCTTGCCAACGGCTGAAGCCGAAATTCCCAGCCGCTCAGCGGCGGCCACGTAACTGCCCAGTCTGGCGGCAATCACGAACGCATTCAGACCACTCAAGCTTTCCATGTGCTGCCTTCATTAAAGAGTTTTGGTTGGGTTAGAGCGGATTTATAGCCTGTTTTTCTCCGATTGGATCGCTTTTATCCTCGCTGAACCTTCTTTTGCTGGGCCGTCTGGCCGGAGCGTTACCCATGAGTCTTGATCGCACACCCAGCGTGTCTGCTGGCTGGACCTTGCTCGCCGTCTGCACGGCGGCGCTGATTCTGCCGCTGAGTTTTTCCGGTGGTGCGCTGGCCACCCCGGCCATTGGCCTCGATCTGGGCGCCGGGCCGCTGGCACTGACCTGGATCACCAACGCCTTTATGTTGAGTTTTGGCAGTTTGTTGATGGCGGCTGGCACCCTGGCGGACCGCTATGGGCGTAAACGCATGTTTGTCTCGGGCGTTGGCGTGTTTGTCTTGGCGTCGTTGGCCTTGGGCTTGGCGCCGAATATTGTCTGGCTGGACGGGCTGCGCGCGTTACAAGGTGTCGGCGCCGCCGCGGCCTTGGCGGGCGGGAGCGCGGCCTTGGCCAATACGTTTGAAGGGCGCAGTCAGACCAAGGCATTCAGCCTGCTGGGCACCAGCTTTGGCGTCGGCCTGGCGCTGGGGCCGATTCTGGCGGGGGTGCTGATCGAGCATATCGGCTGGCGCGCGGTGTTTGTCTCAGGCGCGTTAATCGGCGGGCTGGCATTGCTGATGGCGATCCCGATGATGCACGAGTCCAAAGACCCGCACGCGAGCAAGCTGGACGGTAAAGGTACGGTGAGTTTTACCGCCGCGTTGGTGCTGTTTACCTGGGGCATATTGCTGGTGCCGAGCACCGGCTGGAACAGCGCGCCGGTGATCGGCATGTTGCTCGGGGCGCTGGTTTGCGTATTGGCGTTTGTGCGGATTGAACGCCGAGTGGCGCGGCCCATGCTGGACCTGTCACTGTTCCGCTACCCGCGTTTTGTCGGTGTGCAATTGCTGCCGGTGGCCACCTGTTTTTGTTTTGTGGTGCTGCTGGTGTTGCTGCCGGTCCGTTTGATTGGCATTGAAGGGCGCAGTGCAACCGACACCGGGTTGCTGATGATTGCCTTGTCGGCGCAGATGCTGTTCGTGCCCTATCTGGCTGGCGTGCTGACCCACTGGGCTTCGGCGCGGGTGTTGTCGGCGGTGGGTTTATTGATCGCGGCGGCCGGGTTGTTGCTGCTGAGCCGGGTGGGGATCAATCAGCCGACTCTTGAGCTAGTCGTACCGCTGCTGGTGATCGGCATCGGTACGGGTTTGCCGTGGGGTTTGATGGACGGTTTGTCGGTGAGCGTGGTGCCCAAGGAGCGTGCGGGCATGGCCACCGGTATCTTCGGCACCACCCGTGTTGCGGGCGAGGGGATCTCGCTGGCGATTGTCAGCGCGCTGCTGGCGGTATTGATTCAACGCCATTTGCCCAGCCAAAGCGCAGGAGCGGCGCAATACCTGGCAACGGGCGACTTGAGCCAGGCCACGGGTGTGGCCCAAGGGCTGGAGCAGGCCGTGTTGGGCGCGGCCTACTTGCAAGCGTTCCAGGTGCTGCTTTACGGGCTGGCCGCCCTGACCGTGGTCGTTGCCCTGCTGATCCTGTGGTTTTTGCGCCCGACTACTCCCGTAGCAGTTGCCGAGCTCAGCGAGGCTACGTCCGATTGCGAAGCGATCGTAAATGCTAAGTGCAAGGCCTGAATGAGGCGCCGCATTAATTCATTTACGACGGCTATTTCGGTGTGGCCCCACCAAGCGGACGTAGCCTCGCAAAGCTCGTCAACTGCTACGACGATCAACCTTTCAATGCACGATCTGCGCAAGGAACGCTTTGGCCCTCGGGCTTTTTGGGGCGTTGAAGAAGTCTTCGGGCGGGGAGTCTTCGATGATCATGCCGCCATCGAGAAACAACACCCGCTCGGCCACTTGCCGGGCAAAGCCCATTTCGTGGGTCACGCACAACATGGTCATGCCGCTGCCTGCCAGTTTGACCATCACGTCCAGCACTTCGCTGACCATTTCCGGGTCAAGGGCCGAGGTCGGTTCATCGAACAGCATGATCTTGGGCTCCATACACAGCGCCCGGGCAATCGCCACGCGCTGTTGCTGGCCGCCGGAGAGCTGGCTCGGGTATTTGTCGGCCTGGCTGGCAATGCCGACTTTTTCCAGAAAGTGCTGGGCCAGTTCCACGGCTTTTTTGCGCGGCAATCCGCGTACCGACATCGGCGCCAGAATGCAGTTGTCGAGCACGCTCATGTGCGGGAACAGGTTGAAGTGCTGGAACACCATGCCGATTTCGCTGCGCACTTTGGCCGCTTCACGGCTGGGCTGTGACAGGTCGGTGCTGTTGACCAGGATCTGGCCTTTTTCAGCGATTTCGAGGCGGTTAATGCAGCGGATCAAGGTCGATTTGCCCGAGCCGGACGGGCCGCACAGGACGATACGCTCGCCTTCGTGCACTTTCAGGTCGATGCCTTTGAGTACATGGAACGCGCTGTAGTACTTGTTCAGGCCCGAGATATCCACCACCACCTTGCGGGTGTCAGTCGATGGCGACACTGGGTTATGAACGTAAGCAGAATGAGCTTGCATAGTGTGTCTCCAACGATCAGTTAAAGCGCTCGGCGCTGTAGGGAGTCGGGTCGGTAAAAGGTATTTCGCCGGTCATCATTTCTGCCAGCAGGCGCCCGCTGACCGGGCCCAGGGTGAGGCCGTGGTGGGCATGCCCAAAGTTGAACCACAAGCCTTTGTGCCGACTGGCCGGGCCGATCACCGGGCACATGTCCGGCAGGCACGGGCGGCGCCCCAGCCACGGCTCGGCATCGACGCGCGGGCCGAGCGGGTACAGACGTTGGGCGCGTTCTTCACAACGGCGCAACTGGATTTCATTGATCGGGTCATCGCTGTCGGCAAATTCGATGCCGGTGGTCAGGCGAATACCGCCAACCATGGGCGCCAACACGTAACCGCCGATCGAATCGAGGATCGGGTGCTGCATGGTGTGGCCGTCTTTGGCGGCGTAGTGCATGTGGTAACCACGCTTGATCGCCAAGGGGATGCGATAGCCCAGCGGCTCGAAAATCCCCCGGGCCTGCGGGCCCAATGCAACCACCACTTCATTGGCCACGATCAGGCCTTTTTGGCTGTCGACCTGCCATTGCCCGGCGGTCGCCCGCAAGCTGTTGGCGTCGCCGATCACAAAGCGGCCGCCGCGCTGGACAAACAGCTCGGCGTAACCGCGAGTCAAGCCGCCGGGGTCGCTGACGGTCTTGGGGTCGAGCCAGTGAATGCCGCCCAGCACGTCGCTGTGCAGGCCCGGTTCAAGGGCGTGCACCTGTTGCTTGTCGAGTACGCGGTAATTGAGCTTGAACCGGCCCAAGGCCGCCGCGTCACGCTGGGCTTTGTCGAAGTCTGCCGCGGTGCGGTACACCTCGATCCAGCCGCTGTCCTGAATCAGCCCGGTCATGCCCGCAGGTTCTGCCAGCAGATCGTGCTCACTCACGCATTTCTCAATCAGCGGCAGCATTGCCTCAGTGGCTTTGGCCAGGCCTTTGCTGCCGGACTGCTGCCAGTACTGCATCAACCACGGTCCGGCTTTGGGCAAGTGCTTGAGGCTGTAGCGCACATCGGGCTGCTGATTGAGCCCGTAACGCAGCAAACGGGAAATTTCACGCGGGAATGAATACGGGATCACGCTGGCGCGCTCGATCAGCCCGGCATTGCCGTGGCTTGTGCCGCTGCCCGGTTGGTCGCGGTCAAGCAAGACAACGTTGCGTCCGCGGGCCTGGAGTTGCAACGCGGTACTGACGCCGACAATGCCGGCCCCCAGAACGAGAGTGTCGCAATGCATAAACAAATCCTTAAAACAGGGGCCGATTGTGCAGCCCGAACAATGGGCTTACTGCAGATGGCGGCTGAGGCGGCCTTCGATAAATTTAAGGGTACGGCGCACGATCTCGACGATCAGCAGGTACAGCACGGCGGCCCACAGGTACACCTGGAAATCGAACGTGCGGGCGAAGACCATTTTGGTCACGCCCATCAGGTCATAGATGGTCACCAGGGAGGCGATGGCGCTGGCTTTGATCATCAAAATCAGTTCGTTGCCCAGCGGGCCGATGGCCACCAGCAGCGACTGCGGCAGGATGACTTTGCGAAACGTCGTCCAGCGCGACAGGTTCAGTGCCTTGCACGCTTCGCGCTGGCCCTGGGCTACCGACATGATGCTGCCGCGCAGAATCTCGGCCTGGTACGCCGCCGTGTTCAAGGTAAAGGCCAGCAGGGTGCACAGCCAGGCATCGCGAAAGAACCACCACAGGCCGATGTCTTGCCAAAAGCTCTTGAACGAGCCCAGGCCGTAATACAGCAAAAACAACTGCGCCAGCAGCGGCGAGCCACGGAAGAAGTACACGTAGGCGCCGGTGAAATTGCGCAACAGGCGATTGCTGGACAAACGCCCCAGCGCAATCAACAAGCCCAGCAATGCGCCGAGGGTGAAAGAAATCGCCACCAGCTTGGCGGTCACCAGCAGCCCGTCAATAAAGCGCGGGGCGTAGCGTTCGAGCAATTCGGGGTCGAGAATCATGTTTTGCAGATCCGCCAGGCTCATGACTGCACGCTCCGTATGTGGCGGTTGAAGTAGCGTTCCATAAAGGCGAACAGACGCCCGGAAATCGCCGAGAAAAACAGGTAGATAAAGCACGCAACGGTGTAGAACAGCATCGGGTCTTTGGTCACGCTGACCGCCAGGTTGGTTTGGCGCATCAGGTCGACCAGGGCGATGGTTGAAACCAGCGAGGTGTCCTTGAGCAGCGACAGCCAGTTGTTCGACAGGCCGGGCAGGGCGATGCGCGCCAGTTGTGGCAGTAGCACTTTGCGAAAGGTGGTGAATTTAGACAGGCCCAGCGCCGAGGCGGCTTCGTATTGCCCTTTGGGGATGGTCTTGAACGCGCCCAGCCAGATTTCGCTGGAAAACGCGGCAAACACCAGGCTGAAGGCAATCATGGCGGCAACAAAGGTATTGATCGTGAACTGCACGTCATACCCCATAGCCTCAAGGATCTTTTGTGCAGCGATCTGGCAGCCGTAGTAAATGATCAGCAGCGTCAGCAGTTCCGGCAAACCACGGAACACCGTGGAAAAGGTCGTGGCCCACGCACGCATCCAGCGGTTTTTCGAGCGCGCGGCGACGGCCACCAACAGCCCTAGCGGCAAGCCGATGGGCAGGCAGCTCAAGGCCAGGGCAATGGTCACCAGCGAGCCGGCCAGCAGCGCTGAACCCCAGCCGCCACTGGCAAATGAAAGAAGTGAAAGTTGTTCGAGCATGCTCGAGTCCCCGGTCAAAAAAAGGCGAAGTTCAGCCACTGCGCACCATGGGCGCGCAGGGCAGGGTCATCGGCAGGGAGGCCCTCAACCGAGGGCGAAAGACTTAGTAGATGTCGAAGTCGAAGTACTTGCTCGAGATCTTTTTATAGGTGCCGTCGGCGACGATTTCATCCAGCGCCTTGTTGAAGCGTTCACGCAGGGCGTCATCGTTTTTGCGCACGGCAATGGCGGCGTCGTCCATGGTGCCGTCTACGTCGCCAATGATTTTGCAGCAGTCCTTGCCGGTTTTATTGACCCACTCCAGCAGCGGGAATTTGTCGGCGATCACCACATCAACCCGCTCGTTGGCCAGTTCGCTGTTGGCTTCGTCAAGGGTCGGGTACAGCTTGATGTCAGCTTTTTTGTAGTGGGATTCGGCGTACAGGCTTTGTGTGGCGGCGCTTTGTGCGCCCACGGTCTTGCCGGCGAAGTCCGACTGGGCATCGGTGATGTCCGAGTCTTTGGCCACGGCGATGGACAGCGGAGTGCGGTAGTAGTGGTTGGTGAACGCAATTTTCTTTTTGCGCTCTTCGTTGACGATCATCGAGGCGACAATGGCGTCGTACTTCTTGGCCATCAAACCGGCAATGATGCCGTCCCAGTCCTGGGCGACGATGGTGCACTGGGCGTCCATGCGCTTGCACAGCTCTTCGGTGATATCGACGTCAAAGCCGTGCAGTTTGTTGTCCGAATCAACGTAGTTGAACGGTGGGTAAGCGCCTTCTGTGGCGATGATCAGTTTATCGGCCTGGGCGTTGGCCGCGACCGCGAACACCATTGCACAAGCACTGGCAAAGCGAAGGACGTTGTTCATCTAGCACCTCGTTTTATTGTTTTGATCCGGGTGAGGATGTGTAACCCACGAACTCATTGTGTAAGGCCGCGGTTGCCTCAAGACGCTTCTCAACGTCAGGCCCCAGTTGTTTGCACACTTCATTGATGAGCAGGTGCACCAGCGACAGCATGGCTGCGGTGGATTCCCAGAACAGGTTGAATTCGGTCGGTACGCGAAACACTTCATCGGCGCAGGCATCGGCCCAGTCGCAAAAGGTATCGGTCACCAGCGTGACCGGAATGCCCGCTTCGCGCGCTTTACGGCACAGTTGCTGGGCGTGGCGCGAATAGCGGCGGGCTTCAAACACCACCAGCGCGCAATCGTCGGCAGGGCACAGCAGCACATCTGCGTAATGCCCGGCAGCGCCATCGACCAACTGCACATCATCACGCAGGTATTGCAGCAAATGCACCATGGAGGCGGCGATCCCGCGCTCGGTCTGGAACCCGGCAACAAACACTTTGCGCCGGGTCGCCAGGCGCTGGCTGACGGTTTGCCAGGCGGGGGTCAGGCTGTATTCGTAAACTTTGACCAGCGCTGCGACTTCCAGCTCAAAGCTGCGCGGCAATGCCTGCGGGCTTTGGCTCGATTGCTGGCGGAATTCTTGCAAGCGATCTCCGACCAGCCACGGGCCATCGCCGAGGTCGTCCTTGAGATCGTTTTTCAGTTCTTTGAAATGGCTGTAACCCAGCGCACGGCAGAAACGCCCAACGCTGGACTCGCTGACACCCAGCTTGGCGGCAATGTCGGCGGCGGTCTGAAACGGCAGCTCGTAGAGGTTCGCCAGCATATAACTGGCGATCGCCCGGCCCGAAGGCGCGGCGGTAGACAGACTGCTTTCAAGGCGTTGTTTAATGGACTGACTCACGGCTGCTTCCTGTTCTTGTTTCAGCACGTTGCAGAAAGTGAATGTTTTCTGTCATTAAGTCAAGAATTGACAGAGAACTGTCATCGCAGGATAGTGCTTTACCGTCATAACTCGACAATAACAACGAGATCGGAGCCCCCTAATGTCCCAGCCCGTCACCGCCACATTGGCCACCGAGTCGCTTTCCCTGAGCGAACTGACCGCTTTGCTGCAACAGATTTTTGAGCGTCACGGCACCTCCCGCGCTGTGGCGCAGGTACTGGCCGACAACTGTGCCCGGGCTCAGCGCGACGGTTCTTATAGCCACGGAGTGTTCCGCATTCCGGGGTATCTGGCGTCGCTGGCGAGCAACTGGGTCGATGGCCAGGCCGTCCCCAAGGTTGAAGACGTAGCCTCCGGTTTTATCCGCGTGGACGCCGCCAATGGCTTTGCGCAACCGGCCCTGGCGGCGGCCCGCGAACTGCTGGTCGAAAAGGCCCGCAGCGCCGGGATCGCCGTGCTGGCGATACGCAACTCGCACCACTTCGCGGCGTTGTGGCCCGATGTTGAGCCGTTTGCCGAAGAAGGCCTGGTGGCCTTGAGCGTGGTCAACAGCATGACCTGCGTAGTGCCGCACGGTGCGCAAAAGCCCTTGTTTGGCACCAACCCCATCGCCTTCGCTGCGCCCCGCGAAGGTGGCAGCCCTATCGTATTCGACCTGGCCACCAGCGCCATTGCCCATGGCGACGTACAGATCGCTGCGCGCAAAGGTCACCTGTTACCAGCGGGCATGGGTGTCGATAAACAGGGCGAACCGACCGAAGACCCGAAAGCCATCCTCGACGGCGGCGCCTTGCTGCCGTTTGGTGGCCACAAAGGCTCGGCGCTGTCGATGATGGTCGAGTTGCTGGCGGCGGCGTTGACGGGTGGCAACTTCTCGTTTGAATTCGACTGGAAAAAACACCCTGGCGCGCAAACGCCATGGACCGGCCAGTTGCTGATCGTGATTGACCCGAGCAAATCCGGTGGTAACAGCTTCGCCCAGCGCAGCGCCGAACTGGTACGGCAGATGCACGCCGTGGGCCTTGAACGCATGCCGGGTGACCGACGCTTTATCGAACGCGCCAAGTCCCTTGAAGCCGGCATCCCGTTGGGCGTAGAAGAATTAGCCAAACTGCGCGCATTAGCTGAATAACCCCGATGCATTAAAACTGTGGGAGCGGGCTTGCTCGCGATGGGATCGACCGGGTTTATCAGGCTAACCGAGTCGCCCCAATCGCGAGC
>NZ_JASCPQ010000081.1:0-26013 GCF_029959305.1 Pseudomonas sp. PS01297 | reverse complement strand
AGCTTGCCTCGCGATCTTTTGATCTTTTAAAAGATCGCGAGGCAAGCTCGCTCCTACAGACAAGCGCCATAAAAAAAGCCCTGTATCTCATCGATACAGGGCTTTTTTATTGACACAGTGGGCACGCTTTTGGCGGGCAGTGTCGTCAGGCAATGGCTTCTTGCGACTTGCCCAACAGGCGGTCGTAAATGAACGCACCTACCAGAACGATCAGAGACGGCACCAGCCAGGCCAGGCCTTGCTCGCTGAACGGCATGTGAGTCAGCCAGTTCGGCAAGCCATCCGCCAGGCCTGCGCCTTTCAGGGCATCGACCACGCCAAAAATGAACGACGCCAGCATCACCGGACCGACGATACGCGTCTGCTCATTCCAGAAGCCTTTGCAGAAACTCAAGGCCACCAGCACGATGCACGGCGGGTAAATAGCGGTCAGCACGGGTATGGAAAAGGCGATCAACTTGGTAAGGCCCAGGTTGGACACCACCAGCGAGAACACAGCAAGGATAATCACCAGTGTCTTGTAGGACAGCGGCAAGATCTTGCTGAAGTACTCGGCACAGGCACAGGTAAGGCCCACCGCTGTTACCAGGCATGCCAATGCAATCAACACCGCCAAGAAACCACTGCCGAGCGAACCAAAGGTGTGCTGAACGTAGGCGTGCAACACCGCAGCCCCGTTGGTTGCACCGATAGCCACTTCATGGCTGCCGGAGCCCAGACGGAACAGGCTGAGGTACACCAGTGTCAGACCGACACCCGCCACCAGGCCAGCAATGATCGCGTAGCGGCTGATCAGTTTCGGCGACTCAACACCACGGGAACGGATCGCGTTAACGATCACGATGCCGAAAACCAGTGCGCCCAAGGTGTCCATGGTCAGGTAACCCTGAATAAACCCTTGAGAGAACGGCGCAGCCTCATAGACCGGAGTCGCGCTACCGATATCACCGGCAGGCAAGGCAAACGCGGCGATACCGAGAATGGCCAGGGCGATGATTTTGAGCGGAGCCAAGAAACGCCCTACCGTGTCCAGCAAACGACCTGGATACAGCGAAACGAAGAACACGATCAAGAAGTACACGGAGCTGTACAGGAACAGCGCCAACGGGCTTTCACCGGTCAGGGGAGCCAGACCCACTTCGAACGACACGGTTGCCGTACGCGGTGTAGCGAACAGCGGGCCCACAGCCAGGTAGGCCGCAGCCGCGAGCAAGCCGCCAGCGATTTTGCCAATCGGGCTGCTCAGTGCATCCATGCCGCCGCCAACTTTGGCCAGAGCGACAACAGTGACAACCGGCAAACCCACAGCCGTAATCAAAAAGCCCAGCGCGGCGATCCAGACATTAGGCCCGGATTGCAAACCAACGATTGGCGGGAAAATGATATTGCCAGCCCCAACGAACAGGGCAAAGGTCATAAACCCAAGTGCCAGAATGTCCTGGCCTTTCAAAACTTTCATTACGGAAGTACCACACTAGTAAATCGGGATTTAGAGGGGAATTTCCCGTGCGGATATGGGAAATGTTGTCAGTCTGAATAAGACCGACCCGTCTAGCGCGTGGCTTCCTTGTGGGACGCACACGCAGAAAAGCAGAATGGCGGCAAGATTACCGAGTTTTTAAGATGAACGCACTGTTGCAGGGCATTCTGTCCGATGAACGAACGCAGTTGTCGCCTGGATGACATCGAAAATTAAACCGGTGTGATTTTCCTACATCCGTGTTCCCATATCGCTGTAGCGAGCTTGTCTCGCGATCTTTTTTAAAGTCAAAAGATCGCGAGGCAAGCTCGCTCCTACAGAGGATTTGGGTTGCCCAGAATGCACAAAGGCCACCCGAAGGTGGCCTTTGCCTGGTGTAGCAGTCAGTTAAGCGCGTGGCTTACTTGACAGCCCAACCGGTCAGCTCGGACAGAGCCTTGCCGATATCTGCCAGCGAACGCACGGTTTTCACGCCTGCGTCTTCCAGAGCAGCAAACTTCTCGTCTGCAGTGCCCTTGCCGCCAGAGATGATTGCGCCAGCATGGCCCATACGTTTGCCTGGAGGGGCAGTCACACCAGCGATGTAGGAAACAACTGGCTTGGTCACGTGTGCCTTGATGTAGGCAGCCGCTTCTTCTTCAGCCGAACCGCCGATCTCTCCGATCATGACGATCGCTTCGGTCTTCGGGTCTTCCTGGAACAGTTTCAGGATGTCGATGAAGTTCGAGCCAGGGATCGGGTCACCACCGATACCTACACACGTCGACTGACCGAAACCGGCGTCAGTGGTTTGCTTCACAGCTTCGTAAGTCAGGGTGCCGGAACGCGACACGATGCCTACTTTGCCTGGCAAGTGAATGTGACCTGGCATGATGCCGATCTTGCACTCGCCTGGGGTGATCACGCCTGGGCAGTTAGGGCCGATCAGGGTAACACCCAGCTCGTCGCACTTAACTTTAGCGTCCAGCATGTCCAGGGTAGGAATGCCTTCGGTGATGCACACGATCAGCTTGATGCCGCCGAACGCTGCTTCAAGGATGGAGTCCTTGCAGAAAGGAGCCGGAACGTAGATCACGCTGGCGGTGGCGCCAGTGGCAGCTACGGCGTCTTTCACGGTGTTGAACACTGGCAGACCCAGGTGCTCGGTGCCGCCTTTGCCCGGAGTTACGCCGCCAACCATCTTGGTGCCGTACTCGATGGCTTGCTGGGTGTGGAAGCTACCTTGCGAACCAGTGATGCCCTGGCAGATAACTTTGGTGTCTTTATTGATCAGGACGCTCATTACTTGCCCTCCGCAGCTTTAACAACTTGTTGAGCAGCGTCGGTCAAGCTGGTAGCAGCGATGATGTTCAGGCCGCTGTCTGCCAGTACTTTAGCGCCCAGTTCAGCGTTGTTGCCTTCAAGGCGCACAACCACCGGGATTTTCACGCCGACTTCTTTCACTGCGCCGATGATGCCTTCAGCAATCATGTCGCAACGAACGATGCCGCCGAAAATGTTAACCAGTACTGCCGCGACATTGCTGTCGGACAGGATGATTTTGAACGCTTCAGTTACGCGTTCTTTGGTTGCGCCGCCACCTACGTCGAGGAAGTTGGCTGGCTTGCCGCCGTGCAGGTTAACGATGTCCATGGTACCCATGGCCAGACCGGCACCGTTTACCATGCAGCCGATGTTGCCTTCCAGCGCTACGTAGTTCAGTTCGAACTGGGCAGCGTGCGCTTCGCGCGGATCGTCTTGCGACGGATCGTGGAAAGTTTTCAGCTTAGGCTGACGGTACATGGCGTTTGCGTCGATGTTGATTTTTGCATCGAGGCAGTGCAGGTCGCCGTCAGTCTTGATAACCAGCGGGTTCACTTCCAGCAGGGCCAGATCGTGATCCTTGAACAGTTTGGCCAGACCTACGAAGATCTTGGCGAACTGAGCAACTTGCTTGCCTTCCAGACCCAGCTGGAATGCCAACTCGCGACCCTGGAATGGCTGAGCGCCAACCAGTGGATCGATGGTTGCTTTGAGAATTTTTTCTGGCGTGTCGTGTGCGATCTTCTCGATGTCCACGCCACCTTCGGTGGAAGCCATGAACACGATACGACGGCTGGAACGGTCAACGACAGCGCCCAGGTACAGCTCTTTAGCGATATCAGTGCACGATTCAACCAGGATTTTGGTGACCGGCTGACCATTGGCGTCAGTTTGGTAAGTCACCAGACGCTTGCCCAGCCACTGCTGTGCAAATGCTTTAGCGTCTTCTTTGTTGCGAACCAGCTTAACGCCGCCCGCTTTTCCGCGACCGCCTGCGTGAACCTGGGCTTTTACAACCCATTCGGTCCCGCCAATTTTGTCGCAAGCTTCAGCCGCTGCTTCCGGGGTGTCTACTGCATAACCCTTGGATACTGGCAGGCCGTACTCAGCGAACAGCTGCTTACCCTGATACTCGTGAAGATTCATGCTTTTTACCGTCTTCGTTAGGTACTGCGCATTCGGCGCTGCACTTTTATTAGTGCCGCACCACCTGTGACTGCTGCTTGTGCTGCTTTAGCAAACCCGGCCATTGCGTGAGCAAAGGCCGGGCCTGGATAAAACAAGACAAGACTGCGTCCGGCGGAAGTTCCGCGGTGAGGCTTGCTAGCAAGGCTCACGACGGGCAAACCGCCGTGGTTTCTTATTGTCTGGTCTTAACGTTTCTTACGGTTGGCAATGTGGATGGCGCCGCCATTCACTGCCAGCGCTGCTTCATGCAACGCTTCGGACAGGGTTGGATGGGAGAAAACCATCATGCCCAGATCCTCGGCACTGGTGCCGAATTCCATACCGATTGCGCCCTGCTGTACCAGCTCTGCTGCGCTCGGGCCAATCACGTGGACGCCCAGTACGCGGTCAGTTTTGGCATCAGCAATGACTTTAACAAAGCCACCGGTGTCGTTTGCTGCCATGGCACGGCCACTGGCTGCGAACGGGAAGGTGCCGACGTTAACTTCAACGCCTTCAGCTTTCAAGGCCTGTTCGGTTTTACCTACCCATGCGATCTCCGGGTGAGTGTAAATAACCGATGGAATCAGGTCGTAGTTCATCTCGGTCTTGTGACCTTTGATGCGCTCAACCACCATGATGCCTTCTTCAGACGCCTTGTGTGCCAGCATCATGCCGCGAACCACGTCACCGATGGCGTAAACGCCCGGTACGCTGGTCGCGCAATGATCGTCAACAAACACGAAACCGCGCTCGTCGATGGTCACACCGCTGTCAGCTGCCAGCAGTTCGGTGGTCACAGGGCGACGACCTACCGCTACGATCAGCTTGTCGAAGGTGATGGTCTGTTCGCCGTTGGCGTCGGTGTAGGTCACAACGACTTCGTCGCCGTTTACCTTGGAACCGGTCACGCGAGCGCCCAGCTTGATGTCCAGACCTTGTTTGGTCAGGGTTTTGTAGGCTTCTTTGGACACAGCAGCGTCAGCCGCCATCAGGAACGTGTCCAGTGCTTCCAGAACCGTTACCTGAGCGCCCAGACGGGACCATACCGAACCCAGTTCCAGACCGATAACGCCAGCGCCGATAACGCCCAGACGCTTAGGTACGGCCTGAAATTCCAGAGCGCCGGTCGAATCAACGATCACGTTGTTATCAACTGGAGCTGGCGGAATGTCGATAGGACGCGAACCGGAAGCCAGGATAACGTTCTCGGCTTCGATGATTTCAACGCTGCCGTCTGGCTTGGTCAGCTCAACGCGCTTGCCGGCCAGCAGTTTGCCGTGGCCTTGCAGGGAGGTCACACCGTTGGCTTTGAACAGGGTCGCAACGCCGGAGGTCAGGCCTTTAACGATGTTGGCTTTACGGCCAACCATCGCTGGCACGTCCATGTTCACTTCACCGGTGGTGATGCCGTGGATAGCAAATGCATCCTTGGCTTCGTGATACTTCCAGGAGCTGTCCAGCAGCGCCTTGGATGGAATGCAACCAACGTTCAGGCAAGTACCGCCCAATGCCAGTTTGCCTTCTTTGTCGGTGTATTTTTCGATGCATGCAGTCGAAAGGCCCAGTTGCGCGGCCTTGATCGCGGCAACGTAGCCGCCAGGGCCCGCACCAATCACTACAACGTCAAATTTCTGAGACATGGGAATAGATCCTCTATTAGCTACAAGCTTCAAGCTCGGAACTTCAAGCTGCAAGCCAAGCTGCGTTACAGGCAGCTTGAAGCTCGCAACTTGAAGCTGCTCCTATTAAATATCCAGCAGCAGACGAGCTGGGTCTTCCAGCAGGTTTTTGATGGCTACCAGGAAACTTACAGCTTCTTTGCCGTCGATCAAGCGGTGATCGTAAGACAGAGCCAGGTACATCATCGGACGGATTACAACCTGACCGTTGACTGCCATTGGACGCTGAAGGATGTTGTGCATGCCCAGGATCGCGGCTTGCGGCGGGTTAACGATCGGGGTCGACATCATCGAACCGAAAGTACCACCGTTGGTGATGGTGAACGTACCGCCGGTCATTTCGTCGATCGACAGTTTGCCATCACGGGCTTTTTTGCCGTAAGCAGCGATGCCGCCTTCGATTTCAGCCAGGCTCATCAGTTCAGCGTTACGCAGTACTGGAACTACCAGGCCACGGTCGCTGGACACTGCAACACCGATGTCGGCGTAGCCGTGGTAAACGATGTCCGAACCGTCGATCGACGCGTTGACAGCCGGGAAGCGCTTCAGCGCTTCGGTAGCGGCTTTAACGAAGAACGACATGAAGCCCAGGCGTACGCCGTTGTGGGACTTCTCGAACAGGTCCTTGTACTTCGAACGCAGTGCCATGATTTCGGTCATGTCAACTTCGTTGAAAGTGGTCAGCATCGCCATGTTCGATTGAGCTTCTACCAGACGCTTGGCCACGGTAGCGCGAACGCGGGTCATCGGAACGCGTTTTTCTACGCGGTCGCCAGCAGCGAATACCGGAGCAGCGGCAGCAGGCGCAGCAGCTTTGGCAGGTGCAGCGGCCGGAGCGGCTTTCTTGGCAGCAACAGCAGCAACAACGTCTTCTTTGGTCACACGACCGCCTTTGCCAGTACCGGCAACGGAAGCGATGTTGATGCCGTTTTCTTCAGCGATCTTGCGTGCAGCCGGAGCAGCCACTGGATCGTCTTCGCCGTCAGCAGCGGCTGGAGCAGCAGCTTGAGCAGCCGGTGCAGCAGCGGCGGCTGGAGCGGCGGCAGCAGCGCCACCTTCAACGATGGAGCCCAGCACTTCGTCGGACAGAACGGTATCGCCTTCGTTTTTCACGATTGCGCCCAGAACGCCGTCAGCAGTCGCCAATACTTCCAGTACGACTTTGTCGGTTTCGATGTCAACGATCAGGTCGTCACGCTTTACAGCGTCGCCTGGTTGCTTGTGCCAGGTGGCAACGGTGCCATCGGCAACCGATTCCGGAAATGTTGGGGCTTTGATCTCGATAGCCATGTTCTTTGGTTCCTTTAATTCGGTTTCAGTGCGCGAAGGCGTTAAACAGTGAACGCGTCTTGCAACAGTTTGGCCTGTTGCTCAGCGTGCATCGATGCGTAACCACAAGCAGGTGCAGCAGAAGCGTCACGGCCCGCGTACTCAAGTACGAGAGATTTGTCGTGACCGCCAATGATGCGACGCATGTGGTGCTGGCTGCAGTACCAGGCGCCCTGGTTCATTGGCTCTTCCTGACACCAGACAATGTGCTTGGCGTTTTTGTACGGAGCCAGGACTTCAATCAAGTCGTCCTCAGGGAACGGATACAGCTGCTCAAGACGCACGATAGCGATGTCATCACGACCTTCGGCACGGCGTTTTTCCAACAGGTCGTAGTAGACCTTGCCGCTACACAGCACGATACGACCGACGTTCGCCGGATCTTGTGCATCGATTTCTGGAATAACGGTCTGGAACGAACCTTCGGCCAGATCTTCCAGTGTCGAGATTGCCAATTTGTGACGCAGCAACGACTTCGGTGTCAGTACCACCAGCGGCTTGCGCAGCGGACGGATAACCTGACGGCGCAGCAGATGGTAGATCTGCGCTGGAGTGGTTGGTACGCACACCTGAATGTTGTGCTCAGCGCACAATTGCAGGTAACGCTCAAGACGTGCCGAGGAGTGCTCAGGGCCCTGACCTTCGTAGCCGTGTGGCAACAGCATGGTCAGACCGCACAGGCGACCCCACTTGTGCTCGCCGCTGGTGATGAACTGGTCGATAACAACCTGTGCACCGTTGGCGAAGTCACCGAACTGGGCTTCCCAGATCACCAGGCCGTTTGGCGTGGTGGTCGAGTAGCCGTATTCGAATGCCAATACCGCTTCTTCCGACAGCAGCGAGTCGTACAGGTCAAAGCGAGGCTGACCTTCGTACAGGTGCTGCAGAGGAATGTAGGTGCTGGCATCTTTTTGGTTGTGCAACACAGCGTGACGGTGCGAGAACGTACCGCGGCCGATGTCCTGACCGGTCATGCGGATCGGGTGACCTTCGAACGCCAGGGTCGCGTATGCCATGGTTTCGGCATAACCCCAGTTGATCGGCAGGCCGCCGGCTTGCATTTTTTGACGGTCTTCGTAGATCTTCGACACCTGACGCTGCATGACGAAGCCTTCTGGAATCTCCAGCAGCTTGGCCGACAGTTCTTGCAGGGTTTTCAGATCAAAGCGTGTGTCGTGACGCGCGGTCCAGGCGTGGCCCAGGTACGGACGCCAGTCAACGAACAGCTCTTTGTTCGGCTCTTTGACCAGACTTTTCACAACATGCAGACCGTTGTCCAGCGCGTTGCGGTATTCGTCGATCTTGGCCTGAACGCGCTCTTCGTCTACCACTTTTTCTTGAGTCAGACGCTCGGCATACAGTTCACGCGTGGTGCGCTGCTTGGCGATTTGCTGATACATCAACGGCTGAGTACCGTTTGGCTCGTCGGCCTCGTTGTGACCGCGACGGCGGTAGCAGAACAGGTCGATCACGACGTCACGCTTGAACTGCATGCGGTAGTCGATTGCCAGCTGGGTCACGAACAGAACGGCTTCCGGATCATCACCATTGACATGGAGGATCGGCGCCTGAATCATTTTCGCGACGTCGGTGCAGTACTCGGTCGAACGCGAGTCTTCAGGGTTGCTGATGGTGAAGCCAACCTGGTTGTTGATCACCAGATGAACCGTACCGCCAGTCTTGAAGCCGCGAGTCTGCGACATCTGGAAGGTTTCCATGACCACGCCCTGACCTGCGAATGCAGCGTCACCGTGGATGGAAATAGGCAGTACTTTTTCGCCCGTTGCGTCGTTACGACGGTCTTGACGTGCACGCACCGAACCTTCAACCACTGGAGAAACGATTTCCAGGTGGGAAGGGTTAAACGCCATGGCCAGGTGAACTTCGCCACCGGAGGTCATCACGTTGGAGGAGAAGCCCTGGTGGTATTTAACGTCACCGGAACCCAGCTCGATTTTCTTCTTGCCTTCGAACTCGTCGAACAGATCGCGCGGGTTCTTACCGAAGGTGTTGACCAGCACGTTCAGACGGCCACGGTGGGCCATGCCGATAACGATTTCTTTGGTGCCGTAGTTGCCCGAACGCTGAATCAGCTCGTCCAGCAAAGGAATCAAGCTCTCGCCGCCTTCCAGACCGAAACGCTTGGTGCCCGGGTACTTGGTGCCCAGGTACTTCTCCAGGCCTTCAGCAGCGGTCACGCGCTCAAGCAGGTGGCTTTTGATCTCAGCCGAATAGGTCGGACGGCCACGTACGCTTTCGAGACGCTGTTCAAACCAGTGGCGTTGCTCGGAATCGACGATGTGCGTGAACTCGGCGCCAATGGTGCGGCAATATGTCTGCTGCAACGCTTCGAGAATTTCGCGTAGGCTCGCTTCCTCTTTGCCGATATACAGGTCGCCGGCACGGAAGGTCGTATCAAGATCGGCATTGGTCAAGCCGTAATGATTGATCGACAGGTCTGCAGGTGCAGGACGCTGCCACAGCCCCAGCGGATCAAGCTGGGCTGCCTGGTGGCCGCGCATCCGATAGGCCTGGATCAATCGCAGCACTTCAACCTGCTTCTTCTCGTGTTCGCTGCTCACGCTTCCGGCAGATACCGGTTGGGCGCGGCGCTGGTTCTTCGCCAGCAACACGAAATGATCGCGGATTGTGGAGTGCGAAACATCGTTGGCAGAGTTGCCCTCAGTAGGCAACGTCTGAAATTTGGTGCGCCATTCTTCTGGCACAGCGTTAGGGTCGTGCAGGTAGAGCTCATAGAGCTCTTCCACATAGGCAGCGTTACCACCTGAAAGATAGCCGCTGTTCCACATGCGCTGCATCACGCTTTCTTGCATGCTTGGTCACCCTCGGTTAGGGGACACCATCGGCGAAAACACCACAGCACTTGAGAAAGTCCGAATACAGCGACTAAAACAAGCCACTTGAGTCACGCTGATAGTCCGGGTACCAGCCCGGATGCCCCTGCTGGTCTCATTTCTTCAAAATAAGAGCCGCAACTTTGTGAGCTGCTGCTCAGGTTATAACTACGGCGCCGGTTGAAGCCTGCGCCGTAGCATCTACGGTTACAACGGTGTTGCAGTGCAGCTTTGAATCACACGCCGCTTTGCAGCAGCATGCTACGCACGTGACCGATGGCCTTAGTCGGGTTCAGGCCCTTCGGACACACGTTTACGCAGTTCATGATCCCGCGGCAGCGGAATACGCTGAACGGGTCATCCAGCGAAGCCAGACGCTCGTTGGTCTTGGTGTCACGGCTGTCAGCCAGGAAACGGTAGGCTTGCAGCAGTGCAGCAGGGCCCAAGAACTTGTCCGGGTTCCACCAGAAGGACGGGCACGAAGTCGAGCAGCAAGCGCACAGGATGCACTCGTACAGACCGTCGAGCTTTTCACGCTCTTCTGGCGATTGCAGACGCTCGATGGCCGGAGCCGGAGTATCGTTCTGCAGGAACGGCTTCACCTTCTCGTATTGCTTGTAGAAGATGCTCATGTCGACGACCAGGTCACGGATAACCGGCAAACCTGGCAGCGGACGAATCACCAACTTGTTACCTTTTACAACGGAGGACAGCGGTGTTACGCACGCCAGGCCGTTTTTACCGTTGATGTTCATGCCGTCGGAGCCGCAAACGCCCTCACGGCAAGAGCGACGATAGGAGAAACCTTCGTCCTGCTCTTTGATCAGGGCCAGTACGTCCAGCACCATCAGGTCTTTACCGTGAGTATTGACCTGGAATTCTTGCATGAACGGCGCAGCGTCCTGATCCGGGTTGTAGCGATAAACACTGACTTTCAACATATCGGCCACCCTTAGTAAGTCCGAACCATAGGTTCGAAGGTCGGAACGGTTTTCGGCGAGAAGTTCACCGCACGCTTGGCTACACGTTTCTCACCCGGGAAGTACAGGGTGTGGCACAGCCAGTTAACGTCGTCACGATCTTCGAAGTCTTCACGGGCGTGAGCACCGCGCGATTCCTTACGGGTTTCAGCAGCGATAGCAGTTGCTTCAGCCACTTCGAGCAGGTTTTGCAGCTCAAGGGCTTCGATACGAGCAGTGTTGAACGCCTGGCTCTTATCATTGATCTTGACGTTGGCAATGCGCTTGCGCAGGTCTTGCAGCTGGGCAATACCCTTCTGCATGTATTCGCCAGTACGGAATACACCGAAGTAGTTCTGCATGCAGCTCTGCAGTTCTTTACGCAGGGTCGCAACGTCTTCGCCATCAGTGCGCGAGTTCAGACCGTCCAGACGTGCCAGGGCAGCGTCGATGTCGGACTGACGTGGACGAGCGTAATCAACGCCTTCTTTCAGGGTCTGCTCAAGGAACAGGCCGGCAGCACGACCGAATACCACCAGGTCGAGCAGCGAGTTGCCGCCCAGACGGTTGGCACCGTGAACCGATACGCACGCCACTTCACCTACTGCGAACAGGCCAGGGATGATCTGGTCGTTGCCGTCGGCGTCCTGGGTGATCGCCTGGCCATGAATGTTGGTGGCAACGCCGCCCATCATATAGTGGCAAGTTGGAACCACTGGAACGGGAGCCAGTACCGGGTCAACGTGTGCGAAAGTCTTGGACAGTTCGCAGATACCTGGCAGACGGCTGTGCAGAACTTCTTCACCAAGGTGGTCAAGTTTCAGCATTACGTGGTCGCCATCTGGACCGCAACCGTTGCCCGCGATGATTTCTTTAACCATCGAGCGTGCTACTACGTCACGACCAGCAAGGTCTTTGGCGTTCGGAGCGTAACGCTCCATGAAACGCTCGCCATGCTTGTTGATCAGGTATCCACCTTCACCACGGCAACCTTCGGTAACCAGTACACCGGCACCGGCAATACCGGTTGGGTGGAACTGCCACATTTCGATGTCCTGTACCGGTACGCCTGCACGCAGGGCCATGCCGATACCGTCGCCAGTGTTGATCAGGGCGTTGGTCGTCGAAGAGTAGATACGGCCTGCACCGCCAGTCGCCAGTACGGTGGCGTTGGCGCGAACATAGGAAGTTTCGCCAGTTTCGATGCAGATAACGATCATGCCAACGAAATCGCCGGCTTCGTTTTTAACCAGGTCGACACCGTAGTATTCGTTCAGGAATACAGTGCCGGCTTTCAGGTTGGCCTGGTACAGGGTGTGCAGCAGCGCGTGACCGGTACGGTCAGCAGCAGCGCAGGTACGGGCAGCCTGGCCACCTTTACCAAAGTCCTTGGACTGACCGCCGAAAGGACGCTGGTAAATACGGCCTTGCTCGGTACGGGAGAACGGCAGACCCATGTGCTCGAGTTCGAATACGGCCTCTGGACCTACGGAACACATGTATTCGATAGCGTCCTGGTCACCGATGTAGTCGGAACCCTTGACGGTATCGTACATGTGCCAGCGCCAGTCATCGTTTGGATCCGCAGACGCGATCGCGCAGGTGATGCCACCCTGAGCCGATACGGTGTGGGAACGAGTCGGGAAAACCTTGGTGATTACAGCAGTCTTGTGACCGCCTTGAGCCAGCTGCAACGCAGCGCGCATACCGGCACCGCCGCCGCCAATGATGATGGCGTCGAAGGAAAGTGTATTAACTGTGTTAGCCATGAATCAGATACCCCAAAGAATCTGCACACCCCAGACGAAGTAAGCGAACATCGCAACGCCGCATACTGCCTGGAAGAGGAAACGTACTGCTGTCGCGGACTTGCCCAGCGCCATTGGCGTCAGGTAGTCAGTCGCGATGGTCCACATGCCGACCCAGGCGTGAGCGCCAAGGGCAACCAGGGCCAACAGGCTGAAGATACGCATCCAGTTGCTTGCGAACAGTTCGTGCCATTGGGCGTAGCCAATGCCAGGGTTCGCAACGAGGTATCCAATCAGGAAAATGAAATAAGCCGCTAGAACGACCGCAGACACACGTTGTGCCATCCAGTCATAGAGGCCCGAACGCGATAGGTTCGTAACGCTGGTTACCATATCCAAACTCCTGCCAGAACAATCATCACTACGGAAATGACGATTACGATTTTCGAGCCCAGCTTGCCGCCTTCCAGCGTCTCACCGATGCCCATATCCATGATCAAGTGGCGCACACCGGCAACCAAGTGATACAGCAAGGCAGATAGCAGGCCCCATGCAATGAATTTGGCCAGCGGGCTGGTCAAGCATGCCTTCACCTCGGCAAAACCTTCTTCGGAACCCAGGGATTTGCTCAATGCATAAAGCATGAAGCCCAGGCCAAGAAAAAGAATGATGCCCGATACGCGGTGCAGAAACGACGTAACGCCGGTGATGGGGAGTTTGATGGTCCTTAGGTCTAGGTTTACAGGTCGTTGGCTATTCACGGCTTTTTTCACACTGAAGAGCCCCTAACAATCAGGGCAAGTTTGTTGGGATGCGCACTGGTCAGGTACCCACCACCCGGGAGTGACGACCCCCATCTAAACAGGCCCAAAAGCCTCTGGCGGTCGGCTGCCGAGTATAGACAGTTAGGTTACTAATGACAACGCAATCACCTCCCTCTAATAGAGCATTGCACTCTTGGCATAAAAGGCGTAAACGGCGGGGATATTCGAGAAAAATGACTCCTGAAAGCCTTGTACAGCAAGACTTTAGGCAAATTGACATTCAAATTTATCTAACTATAGTGGTGCGGGCCCTGCGTGGGGGGTCTGTCTGATGATTTCAAGCATAAATAGGAGGCCACATGGCTGACAAAAAAGCGCAGTTGATCATCGAGGGCGCTGCCCCCGTCGAGCTGCCCATTTTAACTGGCACCGTTGGTCCCGATGTAATCGATGTGCGCGGCCTCACGGCCACGGGCCGATTCACATTCGACCCAGGCTTCATGTCGACTGCATCCTGCGAGTCGAAGATCACCTATATTGATGGTGATAACGGTATCCTGCTGCACCGCGGCTACCCGATCGAACAACTGGCTGAACACTCTGACTACCTGGAAACAGCTTACCTGCTGCTGAACGGCGAACTGCCGACGGTAGAACAGAAGGCTCAGTTTGTCAGCAACGTGAAGAACCACACCATGGTTCACGAGCAGTTGAAGACCTTCTTCAACGGCTTCCGTCGTGACGCTCACCCGATGGCCGTCATGTGCGGCGTGGTCGGCGCACTGTCGGCTTTCTACCACGACTCCCTGGACATCAATAACCCGCAGCATCGCGAAATCTCCGCGATCCGTCTGGTTGCCAAGATGCCAACGCTGGCCGCCATGGTTTACAAGTACTCCATGGGTCAACCCATGATGTACCCGCGTAACGACCTGAGCTACGCCGAAAACTTCCTGCACATGATGTTCAACACACCGTGCGAGATCAAACCGATCAGCCCGGTACTGGCCAAGGCCATGGATAAGATCTTTATCCTGCATGCCGACCACGAACAGAACGCATCGACCTCTACCGTACGTTTGGCAGGCTCCTCGGGCGCCAACCCGTTCGCGTGTATCGCTGCAGGCATCGCGGCACTGTGGGGCCCGGCTCACGGCGGCGCCAACGAAGCTGTTCTGACCATGCTCGACGAAATTGGCGATGTGTCCAACATCGACACATTCATCGCCAAGGCCAAGGACAAGAACGATCCATTCAAACTGATGGGCTTTGGTCACCGCGTTTACAAAAACCGCGACCCACGCGCCACCGTGATGAAAAAGACCTGCGACGAAGTACTGAAAGAGCTGGGTATCAAAAATGACCCACAACTCGAACTGGCCATGCGCCTGGAAGAGATCGCTCTGACCGACCCTTACTTCATCGAGCGCTCGCTGTACCCGAACGTCGACTTCTACTCGGGGATCATCCTCAAAGCGATCGGCATTCCTACCAGCATGTTCACCGTAATCTTCGCCCTGTCGCGGACTGTCGGCTGGATCTCGCACTGGAAAGAAATGCTCTCCAGCCCGTACAAGATTGGCCGTCCGCGCCAGCTGTACACCGGCTACGAGTCGCGTGACTTCAGCAAGCTTGAAGACCGCAAATAAGACCATTGATACCACGATAGCGTCTTAGCTGCTGCCGATACGGCCTCTACCTGGTAGAGGCCGTATTTTTTTGTGCGCAGTAAACACTGCGTGTAGGAGCGAGCTTGCCTCGCGATCTTCTGATCTTTAAAAGATCGCGAGGCAAGCTCGCTACAGGGTACGAAACATGTCTCGCAGACATAAAAAATCCCCCTGCCTTACGACAGAGGGATTTGATTTGACGTGCAGCTTGCAGCTAACAACTTGCCGCTGGGTTAGTGATCTACCGCCCCGCTCGCCCCAAGACCCGTCTGTGAACGTACAAACTGCGGGAAGAACAGCGCACGCTCTTTCGCAGCCGACTTGGATTTGTCAGTCACGGAGAAGAACCAGATACCCACGAACGCAATGATCATGGAGAACAAGGCTGGATACTCGTAAGGGAAGATCGCTTTTTCATGATGCAGAATCTGCACCCAGATGGTTGGGCCCAAGATCATCAAGCCAACCGCGCTGATCAGACCCAGCCAGCCGCCGATCATGGCGCCGCGTGTGGTGAGGTTTTTCCAGTACATCGAAAGCAGCAGTACCGGGAAGTTACAGCTCGCCGCGATAGAGAACGCCAGGCCCACCATAAACGCGATGTTTTGGCTTTCGAACAAGATACCCAGACCAATCGCCAGCACGCCCAGAGCAACGGTGGTGATTTTGGAGACGCGAATTTCTTCTTTATCGTTGGCCTTGCCTTTTTTGAACACACTGGCGTACAGGTCATGAGACACCGCCGAAGCACCGGCCAAGGTCAGACCTGCAACCACAGCGAGAATCGTCGCGAAGGCCACGGCCGAGATAAAGCCCAGGAAGATGCTACCGCCCACCGCGTCCGCCAAATGCACAGCCGCCATGTTGTTACCGCCCAGCAAAGCGCCAGCAGCGTCTTTGAAGTCAGGGTTAGTGCTCACCAGAATGATCGCGCCGAAACCGATGATGAACGTCAGGATGTAGAAATAACCAATAAAACCGGTGGCATAGAACACGCTCTTACGGGCTTCTTTCGCGTCACTCACCGTGAAGAAGCGCATCAGAATGTGCGGCAGGCCAGCAGTACCAAACATCAGCGCCAAGCCAAGGGAGAATGCCGAAATAGGATCCTTCACCAAACCGCCAGGGCTCATGATCGCTTCACCTTTAGGGTGAATTTTTACCGCTTCGGCAAACAGTGAGTTGAAGTCAAAGTTGACGTGTTTCATGACCATCACAGCCATGAACGTCGCACCAGACAGTAGCAACACCGCCTTGATGATCTGCACCCATGTGGTTGCCAGCATGCCGCCGAACAACACATACAGGCACATCAGGATGCCCACCAGAATCACCGCAACGTGGTAATCCAGGCCGAACAGCAATTGTATGAGCTTGCCCGCACCCACCATTTGCGCGATCAGGTAAAACGCCACCACCACCAGCGAACCGCAGGCAGACAGCGAGCGGATCTGGGTTTGACCCAAGCGATACGAAGCGACATCAGCAAAGGTGTACTTGCCCAAGTTACGCAGACGCTCTGCGATCAGGAACAAGATAATCGGCCAACCCACCAGGAAGCCGATCGAATAGATCAGACCATCGTAGCCCGAGGTATAAACCAGCGCGGAAATACCCAAAAACGATGCGGCAGACATATAGTCGCCCGCAATCGCCAGGCCATTTTGAAAACCGGTGATCTTGCCACCCGCCGCATAATAGTCCGCGGCCGACTTATTGCGTTTCGATGCCCAGTAAGTAATACACAGAGTGGCGCCCACAAACACGACGAACATAATGATCGCCGCGACATTAAGCGGTTGTTTTTGCACCTCACCGGTCAGGGCATCAGCCGCCCAAACCGAGGGAGCCAAGGCTGCAATGCCCAGTGCTGCCAATAGACGCCCGATCATTGCTCAGCCTCCTTGAGAATTGCAGTGTTAAGCGCATCAAACTCGCCATTAGCCCGACGGACATAGATACCGGTCAGAATAAAGGCCGAAAAAATCAGCCCCACACCAATCGGTATTCCCCAGGTAATAGCGGAGCCGGGGTACAACTTGGCCCCCATGATGTGCGACCCATAAGCAATCAATAGAATAAAGGCGGCATATAAACCGAGCATGATCGCCGAGAGAATCCAGGCGAATCGTTCTCTTTTTTTGACCAGCTCCTTGAAACGCGGGCTGTTTTGAATCGAGAGGTAAATGCTGTCGTTCATTATTTTTGTCCTCGCAGCACAGAAGAGATGTAACGGTTTCACTATTAGGGGGCTTGGAGCTCTAAGCCAGACGACTTTAGTAGTAGAACCGAAAACCCCTACAGCCCCCGTATTCTCTAGCCTGCGCGAATAACGACATCATTTGGCCAGTGCTCAAAATAGAAAAACCGCCCGGCAATTAAACCGGGCGGTTCTGTGTGCTGCGAGCTAGACGCTTCGCGATTATTTAGCTGTCCACTCGGCGACACGCTCAGGGTGTTTGGCAACCCACTCCTTGGCAGCAGCTTCTGGCTTGGCACCCTCTTGAATAGCCAGCATGACCTCACCAATTTCGTCTTTGGAATTCCACGAAAACTTTTTCAAGAACGCTTCAACTTCGGGTGCTTTCTTTTCCAGGTCCTTGCTACCGACACTATTGACAGTTTCTGCAGCGCCAAACACGCCCTTTGGATCATCCAGGAAGCGCAACTTCCACTTGGCGAACATCCAGTGCGGGACCCAGCCCGTTACTACAATCGGTTCATTTTTAGCGTATGCACGCCCCAGTTCAGAGGTCATGGCCGCACCCGAACTGGCTTGCAATTTGTAATTCAAACCGTAGTCCTTGATTGCTTCGTCCGCTTTCAACATGACGCCCGACCCGGCATCAATCCCTACGATTTTGTTTTTATAGCCTTTATCATCCTTCAAATCAGCAATCGACTTGGCCTCTACATACTCAGGCACAATCAAACCAATTTTTGCTTCTTTAAAGTTGGGCCCGAGATCCACTACTTTGTCTTTATTCTTGGTCCAATATTCGCCGTGGGTCACTGGCAGCCAGGCAGACAACATTGCATCGAGTTTGCCGGTGGCCACGCCCTGCCACATGATGCCCGTGGCCACCGGCATCAACTTCACGTCGTAACCCAACTTCTGCTTGATCACCTCTGCGGCCACGAACGTTGTCGCCACACTGTCGGACCAACCGTCGACATAACCGATATTAAGGGTGGGCTTGGTCTGAGCAATCGCCAACCCCGCACTCATCGCCAGCACCAAGGCAGCTCCCGCGCTCAAGAGTCGTCGCATCTTCATCTATGATTCCTCGCTGTGCCGGGCCCGACGAGTGCCGGACCACATCAGGTTTCAGGGCTTTATAAACACCCCGACATAACATCCCCCCTGATAATCGGCCTCGCCAGCCAAGTGCCCTGCTCTGACGACGACGCCCAACCAACCATCAACGACATCCACCGCTGACCGAAAGCACTTTACTCAGACGCCCACCTGAACATTGCATGACAAAATTATACGGACGCGCTAGGCGCTATTGATTGCAGGTAAGATGCGCGGCTTTGCTCCCATACGGCCTGACCATGTCCGCGACTGCCCGCTTCCCTGTGTTGCCTTACCTCCTTGCCTGCTTGCTGGGCGTGTGTGCCATTGCCGGTTTCTGGTATGGCCTGGGCCAGCCCGTCATCCTGCCCGATGCCGCCACCCCTACGCACAAACTGCAATGTGCGTCTTACACACCGTTCGACAAAGACCAGTCCCCGTTCGACCAGCCTTTCGTACCTCGCGTAGAACGCATGGATGAGGACCTGGCATTGTTGGCGACACGCTTTGAATGCATTCGCACGTATTCCCAGGCCGGGCTTGAAGCACTCCCGCAGTTGGCCCGCAAACATGGCCTGAAGATGATGAGTGGCGCCTGGGTTAGCAGCAATCCGGTAGAGACCCAAAAAGAGGTCGACGCACTGATCGCCAACGCCAATGACAACCCGGATGTCATCAGCGCCGTGATTGTCGGCAACGAAACCTTGCTGCGCAAAGAAATCACTGCCCCCCAACTGGTCAAGCTGATCACACAGGTCAAAAGCCAGATCAAACAACCTGTCACCTACGCCGATGTGTGGGAATTCTGGTTGCAACACCCTGAAATCGCTCCGGCGGTAGATTTTTTGACCATCCACTTGCTGCCGTATTGGGAAGACGACCCTGCAGGTATCGACCAGGCCGTCAACCACGTCGCCCAGGTTCGCGAGGAATTCGGCACCAAATTCGATAAAGACATCCTGATCGGCGAGACTGGCTGGCCCAGCGAAGGCCGCCAGCGCGAAACCGCCCTGCCGAGCCGCGTCAACGAAGCCAAATTCATTCGTGGCTTTGTCACCCTGGCTGAACAAAACGGCTGGAAATACAACCTGATCGAAGCCTTCGATCAACCCTGGAAGCGTGCCAGTGAGGGTGCAGTAGGCGGTTACTGGGGGCTGTTCGATGCCGATCGCCAAGACAAAGGCATACTCGCCGGCCCCGTAACCAACCTGCCCCATTGGCCAGCCTGGCTGGGACTGGGCATCGCCCTGTTTGCGGCCACATTGTTGATCGGTGGACGCGTACACAGCACGCGCTCGGCTCTGTTGCTGCCGGCCTTGGGAGCCGTGGCAGGTTGTAGCCTGGTGGCATGGGCCGAACTGGCATCAGTCACCAGTCGCTTTGCCGAAGAATGGACATGGGCCGGGTTGTTGATTGTGCTCAATCTGATTGTGCTCGCCCACAGCGCGTTGGCGCTGGGGCAACAACAGGGCTGGCGTAAGCGCCTGTTCAACGTGCTCGAGCGTCACGCAGGGTGCTGGATCGCAGCCGCCGGGTTTTCCGCAGCGGTCATGATGCTGGGTCTGGTATTTGAACCCCGCTATCGCAGCTTTCCGAGTGCCGCTCTGGTGCTGCCAGCTTTGGTTTACCTGCTGCGCCCGGCGACCGGGCCACGGCGTGAACTCAGCCTGTTGGCGCTGATCATCGGTGCGGGCATACCGCTGCAACTGTACCGCGAAGGCTTTAACAACCAACAAGCCTGGGTATGGGCCTTGGTCAGTGCATTGATGGTCATCGCGTTGTGGCGCAGCCGCCGTCAATAACTCAAAAATCTACAGGAGCGAGCTTGCCTCGCGATCTTTTGATCGTTGAAAAGATCGCAAGCTCGCTCCTGGATTGGATTATTTTTGCTGTTCTGCCCGAACCAACCGCAACCCTGCAATCACCACGGCAAAGACCGCCAAACTGGCGTTGTAGAGCGCCAATGCCGGCAAGCCAAACAGCAACGCCAACACCGCCAGTGCATTGCCAACACGTCCCGGCACAAAAAAAGCCAGCACCGACGTCACCAACGCCGCCCAGCCCAACGCCCTGAAGTGAATCAACCAGCCAAGGTTTGAGCGCAACTGGCATTCCCAACGCCCGGCCTCAGCAACGCACGTTCCCACCCATTGCGGGTCTTCCATCAAGCCGTAACGCAGGCCATAACTGGCCGCCAGCCACAATGGCAAGACAATAAGCAGCAGGATCCACGGCAAACGAGGGTGCATACAAAACTCCAATAGGCAAAAACGGCGCCCAGCTTAATCGCCCTTTAGGGGTATGCAAGCCTTGCAATCAGATAACTGTTCACTAAAGTCATTCAACGTGTATCTTCTGGTAGTTCATTGCCTGCTTTCTTCTGCCCGGGGGATGTATTTTGTGTCAGACAATGGCACTTCGACTGTAGCCCTGTGGTCATAGCCTGCGAATCATTTTCCGCACTTTATTAGGGATAGTCGTCATGCTTCGTTCTCTACCCTTTGCCGCCTTGCTGTGCGGCCTTATTTTGAGTGCGTCCGCACAAGCGGTCGATGTCGACCCCGCCACTTATGGCTACCCCCTGACCAACCCCTTCGAAGCCACAATTGCGACAACCCCGCCGGAAATGCGCCCATTGCTGCCCAGTGAAGATGACATCAACCAATCGGACTACACCCTCAAGCTGCGGCCAGAGCGCGAGTTCACCTTGCCGGCCAACTTCTGGGCAGTGAAAAAGCTCACCTACCGAATCGCCAAGCAAGATCACGCCGCCCCCTTGATTTTTTTGATCGCCGGTACAGGGGCGCCCTACGACAGTAGCCTCAACGAGTTTTTGAAAAAGCTGTTCTATCAAGCGGGCTATCACGTTGTGCAGCTGTCGTCGCCAACCAGCTATGACTTTATGAGCGCGGCTTCACGCTTTGCTACGCCCGGTATCAGCCAATACGATGCCGAAGACCTGTATCACGTCATGCAAGCGGTTCGCGCCCAACAAGCCAATGTGCCGGTGACCGAGTACTACCTAGCGGGGTATAGCCTGGGAGCACTGGACGCGGCCTTCGTCAGCCACCTGGACGAAACCCGCAAAAGTTTTAACTTCAAGAAAGTCTTGATGCTTAACCCGCCAGTGAACTTGTATACGTCCATCAGCAACCTCGACAAGCTGGTACAAACGGAAGTTAAAGGCATCAATAGCAGCACCACCTTCTACGAGTTGGTACTGAACAAGCTCACCGAGTACTTCAAGCAGAAAGGCTACGTCGATCTCAATGGCGCGCTGGTCTACGACTTGCAGAACTCCAAAGAGCGTTTGACCAACGAACAGATGGCAATGCTGATTGGTACTATGTTCCGATTTTCATCTGCCGACATCGTGTTCACTTCAGACTTGATAAACCGTCGCGGCCTGATCACGCCTCCCAACTACCCTATTACCGAAGGCACCAGCCTGACGCCATTTCTTAAGCGCTCACTGCTGTGCGACTTCGACTGCTACCTCACCGAACAAGTCATACCGATGTGGCGCGCCCGCACCGATGGCGGCAGTTTGCTGCAACTGATCGACCAGGTCAGCCTGTATGCCTTGCAGGACTATTTGAAAAACAGCCCCAAGATTGCCGTTATGCACAATGCCGACGACATCATCCTTGGCCCTGGTGATTTGGGCTTCTTGCGCAAGACCTTCGGCAACCGCCTGACTGTCTACCCGTATGGTGGCCACTGCGGCAATCTCAACTACCGCGTCAACACCAAAGACATGCTGGAGTTCTTCCGTGGCTAAACATCTCGTGCTTCTCGCCGCCCTACTCAGTGCCGGCTACGCCCAGGCAGACGACAGCAAAGCCAACATCGAACCTACCCACGACGTTGATGGCTTTACTCAACCCCTAAAACTGTTGAAGTTCAATCCAGGCCTCGATCAGCGTGAATTCGAACGCGCCACCATGGATGCGCTCAATGTCTATGACCCGCTGGAGTCGATTAACCGGCGGATTTACCACTTCAACTACCGCTTCGATCAATGGGTGTTCCTGCCGGTGGTCGACGGCTACCGGTATGTCACCCCCAGTTTTGTACGCACCGGTGTCACCAACTTCTTTAATAACCTGGGTGATGTACCCAACCTGTTTAACAGCATGCTGCAGCTCAAGGGCGACCGCTCCTTGAAAACCACGGCACGCTTGCTGTTTAACACTACGCTGGGGGTTGGCGGCCTGTGGGATCCTGCTACCGCCATGGGCCTGCCGCGTCAGAGCGAAGACTTCGGGCAAACCCTGGGCTTTTATGGTGTACCGGACGGCCCCTATTTGATGCTGCCGATCCTGGGCCCATCAAACCTGCGCGACACCACGGGGCTGGTGGTCGACTACGGCGCCAATCGAGAAATCAACTTCCTCAACGTACCGCGCGAAAGCTCGCGCCACCCGGAAATCTGGCTGCTGCAAGCCATCGATAAACGCTACAACACCAGCTTCCGTTACGGGCAATTCGACTCGCCATTTGAATATGACAAGTTGCGTTATATCTATACTGAGGCTAGAAAGTTGCAGATCACGGAATAACTTTTTCAGGGCTGAGAAACTAACTTCAGCCCTGAATTCTTCTTAACTCATCAGTCTAGACGGTAAGAAAATTCTTGGGAGAATATACGAAACAGCCTACTTTTACACAGGCGCATAGACTGCTAAGGTAAACGCCGCCTTAAACACATAGATATTTTTTATGATTTCTACTACCTGCTTACTACTGACAGCTATCATTTGCCTCTCCCCATCATGAGCCAACGAATAATTCTGGCAGATGATCATCCCGTAGTACTCACCGGCATACGCTTGACACTTAACTGCGCCTTTTGCGATGCAATAATAAGCGAAGCTCGCTCCACGGATGAGTTAATACAACTACTGAAACACCATCCATGCGATCTTCTGATAACCGATTTTTCTATGCCAGACGGAAAAATACCTGATGGCATCAGGCTGATCAGCTATATACGGCGCCACTTTCCAAACACCAAAATCATCATTATCACGATGATCAACAACCCACTCATATTAAGTAACTTACTCAAATTGGGTGTCAGCGGACTATTTGACAAACGCCAACCACTGGAACAACTGATACACGCAATCACACGCACAAGCATGGGATCAACCTATATCAGCGAGACATTTTCTGGCATCCAAAACCCTTTATCACACGACAATAACCCGCACCTACCCTTGTCACTGTGCGAGCTTGAAGTTGTTCGGCTCATCAGCCAAAACTATTCGGGTCGAGACATCGCAAAAGTCCTTAATCGCAGTGAAAAAACCATCAGCCGACATAAACGCGCCGCCATGCAAAAGCTTGGAGTTCGCTATGTCAGCGACTTGGCCAGCTATGTGCAAAACAATGGGCTGGGAAACGTTCAGCCTTAAAAGTCCAACGTGCTGCACATTGGCAGCACGTTGAGTGCTTCCCCTTTAAATGCTAACGCTGGTCAAACGCCCCAAATTGTCGTAAGCCAGAATGCGCCCCGCTTCATCGTTTAAAAGATTACCGTCGGCGTCATAGCTGAACTCAATCCGTTGCGGCGCTCCGGTTTCAAACGTGTGGGTAACCGCCTTGAGTTGGCACGGATCAGCCTTGGGATCATCGTATTCATATTCATATTCACTGGTATAAGCCCCGCCCTGATAGGTGGTTTCTACAAATGTGATATTGTCCAGCGCATCGAAACCAAATAGCTGAGTCTTAATGATCTTGCCGTACGGATCCACCGGTGCTTGGCTGCCAGTGCACGTGTATTCATACAATCGTCCGCGCGCATCATAGTCATAGCCTTCACTGCGCAGCACGTCTTCGCCTTGTTTCAGAGTACGCTGAGTAAGCCGGTCGACCGCGTCGTAAGTCTGCTCCAGCGTCTGAACCACTCCCCCACCAAGGTCGAATGTACGTAATACTTCGCGGCCGAAATCATCGTATGCAAGGTCAATCTTCAACCTCTGTGCACCATCAATGGTTTCGATTCCTGCCTGAAGGCCCACACTGTTATAGGTGAAGACCGAACGGGTCGTACCTAACTCAGTGGCTGTCAATCGAGCATATTCGTCGAAATCGTACGTCTGGGTTTGCCCAAGCACATCGACATAAGTGAGCAACCGTGCTTGCCGGCTGTACTCATAGTGCATGTTGAGCGGCACCGTTCCTTCTTGCGCGTGGGTTTCACTTTTGAGTTCGCCCGTACTGAAGTAGCTGCGAATGAGTTTCTTACCTGACTCCTCAGTGCTTAGCAAACGAGCATTCTGGGGGTCATATTCATAGATTGCAGTGCTCTCACCTGTACCGCGCTGCACAGGTTCCTCACCCAACTCTGGCCTGTACTCAAAAGTGGTTTCCAGACCTGTAGGGCGCACAACTTTGCAGGGCTGCATTTGTCCTGGTTCGAAGCTGTAGATACTTTTACGCCCACCGGTAATCGAAACGGTCATCCGGTCAAGACCGTCGAAGACCTGTTCTCCCAATACAAGACCATTGACACTGATTTTAATCGGCAAATCTTCACTGTTGTATTGTGCGTATTCACGCTCAATCTCATAACCGTCCGGCAAAATAGTTTTGGTCATACGCTCGAAAGCGTCATATTCATAGCGAGTCCAGTTGCCTGCAGCGTCATATTCCTCTGCTGTACGTCCAAGACCGTCATAATTATAAGTTTGCTCGCTGACCAGATTATTCTTCAGATTGATGCGTTTGATGCTGTCTGGCTTATCGAACAGGTTGTGGGTCGTAACCGTTTTACCCATACCCTCAACCCATTGGGTAGTTGTGCGTTTTACAGGGTCAGTCACCTCGTGCTCTTCAACTCCATCGGGGCGGATCACACTGCGTTGTTCACCCCAAGCGTCATAGTTGAATAGACTGGTCAACTCAATATCTTTTTCCTTCTCCCAGTCGATAACGGTTTCACTTGTCATCTGTTCAAGGTGGTTATAACTCGCACGGTAAATGTCGCGGTACTTTTCAGATCCTTTCCCGTCCGCATCGGCATTTCGACGCTCTTCCTTGACGACCCGGTTATGCCCGTCCAGGTAGGTGATGGTCTTGACACCTTTTACATCCTCGGCAGTTTGTATTGCCTGTTGACCTGCACTGCCGGTTAGTTGATAAGTGTAATTGCGGCTGGCTTTGTAAGCCTCATTGTTTGGGGAAACAGTTTCTTTGGTGACACGGCCCAGAAGATCATACTTATAGGCAATTTCAACATCGTTGTCATCTCGATTTAGCAGCGGCTGACCATTGAGCAGTGAGTGCTCCAGTGTAAATACTTTACGTACTTGCTTATCAGGTACACCAGGTACATCGTCATAACCAATCACAGTATTAACTGTATGCAGCACTGTCTCTCCAGCTAAAAGGTTAAAGGTTTGGCTGTAGAGGTACTGGGTGGTCGTGGTCATGCCATTGCGGGTCACTGCGTCTTGCAATTTTCGCCCATGGTCCAACGCATCGTCCGGCGTTTCAATATAGTCAAAGGTGCTGCTGTGCAGAATGGTCCCACTTTCCGTCAGAGTCTCCCGCCCCATTACAAGCCAAGGGTTTGCACCCTTCAGGCCTAGATATTCATCATAGCGATAACGCGTTTGCAGAGTTGGCGCCGACCCGAAACCGGAGGCTGCTGGAGTGACGGTTTTGCTCTTGAGAGAGCGCACAAATTTTTGCGGATCTGCTGGGCAACCATAGTGGCCTTCTTCACTATCTGCTTCACCGTCCCTGC